>DAHVXO010000338.1 GCA_027356675.1 Symbiobacteriaceae bacterium
TCTGCCCTACCTGGCCGTTGGCGCCTACGGGATCGTCAGCGTGGCGGCACACTTTGTCGGTCCGCAGATGCGGGAGATGATCGCAGCCTTCCGGTCCGGGCGCGTGGACGACGCAGCAACGATTCACAGGCAGCTGATTCCCATGTTCCGCGGACTCTTCGCAGTGGTGAACCCCGTGCTGGTCAAGACCGGGCTCGATCTAACCGGCTTCCCGGTCGGACCGGTGCGCCCGCCGCTCGCTGATGCCTCACCCGAGGAACGCATGGCGCTCCAGCAGGTGTTGGTCGCCAGTGGCCTCCTGTAGGGGTGTCTGCGGCGGAAAGCAGGCGTGTAAGGGTGCTAGTGGTCGACAATGGGTGATATCTCCTGATAATCAGCCGTAAATGGCGGAATTGGCGGTTGAAGGGGGGAGGGTGTTCAGGGCTATAATATAATGGCTGCTTAATAGTGAGACTGTATCCCGCCAAGGGCAAACTCGGCGAAAGCCGGGGACGCAAAGCCACGGGTCTAAAGTCGACGACCATCGATATGGAGTCGGCGATGACAGCCGGTTGCCGGGGTTCTGCGGGTCTTCAATCCGCAAGGATCGACCTGCTGCCTTGGCCTACGCCGGGCAGCAGGTCTTTTTGTTGTTCCGCCTGCTGCGTGGAAGGCCGTCCGGAGAGGAGGGAGCCGCATGCTATGCAGTGAGGCACAAGAGCGCCACACAGTTGGCCTATTGTTGCTTGGTCGTGGGCTGCTGGTGGCTGCCCGTGAGGAGTTTCGGCAGTGGCTGGCTCTGGTGGAAGGGTCGAACGACCCTCAGCAGATCATCCCTGCTCTGAACGCACTGGCTGCAGTGGCACACCGGCGCCGCGAGATGGAGGAGGCACTCGGGTTCATGGGGCGGGCCCTGGCCCTGACCCAGGACCCCAGTATTTCGGATGGGCTCCGATTGCGAGTCCACTTGAACCTCATGACGGTTCACATGGAGATCGGGCACTTGGATGCCGCCCTCGACCATGCGAAGCAGGCTGCCGTGCTTGAGGCCAGGGCCGAGCCGACGCTGAGCCGGGCCTATTGGTTGAACCTCAGCATGCTGTATTGGCGGAGGCAAGAGTGGGTGCCGATGCGCAGGGCTTCCCGTCAGGCGTACACACGCGGTATCGCTACTGGTGATGGCATGGCCGTCGCCAAGGCGCTCACCAATATGGGTATCGCCCACCTGGGGCTGGGCGCTCTGAACCTGGCCGAGCGAGACCTGACGACGGCACTGAGCAAATTCGAGGAGTTTGATTCTGCTGAGGTCGCTTACGTTCACGCTGAGCTCGGCAAACTCTACCTGCAGCGGGGCGATCACCAGGCGGCCATGGAGTCTGGGCGCAAGGCGCTCCAAGCCCTCCTGACCGGGACCGGCGTTCTGGATAAGGAAGAGGTCGCTCGTGTCAGTCGTTTATTTGGCATAATATTCTCAACTTCAGGACAGCGCAACTTGACCCTCAAATACTTGAACCGTGCTGCCGCATACTTTAGTCAGATCGGATTACGCGCTGAGTGGCAACGGTCCACGGAATTGATCGGGCAGTTTCTTTCGGGTCCGGTTAGCCCCGGACGCCGGCAGTTGATGGAGGAGGTGCAACGGCTAGATCTCCTGACGGCGGTCCTGGACCTCACGGATGACCTGGAGAGCGTTGACCCCTACCTGCGAGGCCATTCGGAGCGAGTGGCGTCACTGGCAGTGCTCCTGGGTGAGGATTTGGGAATCGCAGGGGAAGAACTACAGACGTTGAACCACGCAGCCCGGCTCCACGACGTCGGCATGATCGCCGTGGATATCGACCTCCTGCAGCGGGCGGGCCCGCTGACAGAGGCGGAGCGGAATCGGGTGTCCATGCATTCGGTGATCGGTGAGGAGATGCTGCGGCCCTACGGGTTGCCGTCGGCCGGACTGAAAGCGGTCCGGCACCACCACGAGCGGTGGGACGGACAGGGCATCCCCGACGGGCTGGCGGGAGATGCGATTCCGCGTCTGGCCCGCATCGTTCGAGTCGCCGAGATCTACGATGCGCTGACGTCCGATCGGGTATATCGCAAGGCCATGAGTCACGCCAGTGCCTTGGACGAGCTTGCAGCGATGGCGGGTCGTGAACTGGACCCGGATTTGGTTGACCGCTTTATCGGTATGCATAAGGTGTAACAAGGAGGGCTTACGGTGGTGAAGAAGACGATTGCGTTGATCCTGGTTCTGCTGACCATGGCATTTGCGAGTGGGACGGCTTCCGCCAAGGCCTTTGGAGCCGGAATTCTCATTGAATCGGCGTTTGTTGCTGACGGCTCCGGTCGCCTGCTGCCCGCACAGGCCAGTCTTCATAAAATTAAGTAGTATACTTACTCTCACACGGCAAAGAGCCGCCGGGCCTGGCGGCTCTTTGCCGTTTTTCTGGTGGCTGCGGGTTTTTGCAGGTTCAGCTTGTAAGGAGCGGTGAGTTTGGGTATAATCGTGTGGAAGGTCGTTTGAACGGCGAACCAGGGAACGAGACATCAGGTCGGCAGCGGACACTTTCCGTACCGGATCGGCGGGGGTATGGAATGGTGGTCGACCTTACGTTCCGAGCAGTTGGGACGGTCCCGTTCTTGATCACCCATGTCATTCCGGGTCACCGGAATGAGAAGGGTGCGTTTTGCTGTACAATAAAAGGAGGAACGCATTCGTTTGGCGCGCCATCGCGAGAGATCCGGTAAGATTCAGATCATCCCACTGGGTGGTCTGGGGGAAATTGGCAAGAACAGTATGGCCATTCAGTATGGCGATGAGATTGTGGTGATCGATGCCGGGCTAGCATTTCCCGAAGAGGAGATGCTCGGCATTGACATCGTGATTCCGGATTTTACCTATTTGGTTGAGAACCGCGACAAGGTCAAAGCCCTCTTACTGACGCACGGGCATGAAGACCACATCGGTGGCGTTACTTACTTGTTGCGCAACCTTGCGGTTCCGATTTTCGCTACCCGGCTGACCCTGGGTCTGGTGGAAGGGAAGCTCGAAGAGGCGGGGTTGACGCTACCCGAGGGCTCCAAGACCGTTAAGGCCGGCGAGCAGATCCAAATCGGAAGCTTCTTGGCCGAGTTCATCCGGGTGAATCACTCCATCCCGGATTCCTGCTCAATCGCGCTGACAACGCCGGTTGGCACGATTCTGCACACGGGCGACTTCAAGTTTGATCAGACGCCGGTGGATGGCGAGTCCGCCGATTTCCGGCGGTTGGCCGAACTTGGGGAGAAGGGCCTTTTGGTCCTGCTTGCAGATAGCACGAATGCCGAACGTCCTGGCTTCACGCCTTCGGAACGATCGGTGGGGCCGAACATCGACCGCACCATGCGGGAGGCCAAAGGCCGCGTGCTCATGGCGACCTTCGCCTCCAACGTGCACCGCCTGCAGCAGGCGATTGAGAGTGCGGTGCGCCACGGCAAGAAGGTCGGGGTGATCGGCCGGTCGATGGAGAACACGGTCAACATCGCCCTGAAACTCGGGTACCTGAAGGCGCCCGAGGGTACGATCATCACCATTGAAGAGATGAAGCGAGTTCCACTGCACAACCAGGTGATTCTCACGACCGGATCCCAGGGCGAGCCCATGAGCGCACTGACCCGGATGTCGGTCAACGACCACAAGTTGATCGAGATCATCCCCGGCGACACGGTGCT
>DAHVXO010000347.1 GCA_027356675.1 Symbiobacteriaceae bacterium
ATCCTCCACGGCATAGTGGATGCGCATCGAACGGTAGCTGGCACCGAAATACTGGGAAACGGCGTCCGGAAGGTAGCCAAGCGTAACGAAAACCTACTGGAAGCCGTGCTCTGCCAGGAGGTCGAGGATGTATGCCATGACCGGCCGATTGCACACGGGCACCAGGGGTTTCGGTCGATCACAAGTCAGGGGGCGCAGACGCGAACCTTCGCCTCCGGCCATGATTACCGCTTTCACCCGACTGCACTTCCTCCAATCTACAGGCTTTATATGGAGTACCAACCTGGCGCCAGTTCCGTCGGCAGTGTGGCTGGTGCCCAATCGGCGGCCCAGTCGGTCCCCGCCCAGGCCGCGGCGACATCGTGGTATAGGCCCGAGGTGGTGCGGGCAACACTGCCCCACGCGTACCGCTCCCGAACCAGGCGCTGCCCCTCGGCTGCGATGCGCTTCGCAAACGACGGGTCGCTGAGCAGCCGGTCAATCTGCCGCGCCAACGACAGGGCATCGCCAGGCAGGGCCTTCAGCCCGTTGATTCCGTGGGAGACGATCTCCGACAACCCGCCCACATCTGAGGCCACCAGCGGCGCTCCTGCAGCCATTGCCTCCAACGCTACGATGCCAAAAGGCTCGTAGGTGGACGGGACTATCGCCGCATCAGCATACCGGTAGAGTGCGCAGGCCAAGTCATCCGCCAGCCAGCCCGCAAAGGTGACGTACGGTGCCACCCCCAGTTCCTGTGTTCGGCGCCCCAGTTCATCTCGGTAAGGCCCAACCCCGCCGATGATCAGACGGCACCTGTGCCGCCGCAAAAGGTACGGCATCGCTTCCAGCAGCACACCGGCGCCCTTCTCCGGCACCAGCCGCCCAATATGGAAGATAAGCCGCTCCTCCGGTGAAACAAAGGCCTCTCGCGGGGGCACCCGCATGACAGTCCGTGACGGTCTGAGATCGACCCCGTTCGGAATCACCGCGACCTTATCACCACTCAGGCCAAATAACCTGCGCACCTCGTTCCGCATCGCCTCGCTGCACACGACGACCCGCCAGGCTTCATAGGTAAGCCACCATTCGACGTCGTTAATGTATTGCTGCCCGGAATCATGTATGCCACCGTGGCGCCCGTGCTCGGTGGCATGGATGGTCGCCACCAGCGGCATCCGAAACATGTGCTTCAGCCCTTTGGCAGCGAAGGCAACCAGCCAGTCGTGTGCGTGCAAGATAACAGGGTGCTCCAGGCCGCGCAGGAGCTCGACCCCCGCTTCCAAGAGGGCAAAATTGAGGTGGCTGACCCAAAGCCGGAAATCCTGCGGTTCCTGAAAGTATGGCTGTACCCGCACCACTTCCACTCCATCCTCCGTTGTCCGGGCAGGCTGGTCCGGCGCCGAGCGAGTCAGAACCAGCACACGGTGACCCTGCGTGACCAGTTCCCGCGACAGAGCTTGGACGTGGCGCGAAAGACCCCCCACCAGTTGGGGGGGATATTCCCAGCTCAACATGACGACGGTGGACATGGCAGGGCACCTCCGCGATGGGTTGAAGCGCAAGCACCCGGTTAGGATTCACTCGCATCACCACCGCCTATACCCGCGAGACTCGTTAAATGTGTGACTTTTGATGAAGATACGATAAAATAATGACTATTCCCTTGATCACGCGAAGGAAATTTGCCCGTTCCCCGCTAACTACTACCTGAAGGGTATAACTGGCTAGACTCACGCAAGCCCTTGGCAATTGGATATGCCTGGAGGTGATGCAGAAGTCATGGCCGTACGATCCACGCGGCTTCCCCGCCGTCCCAGGCCGGCCCTGTATATCGGCGGTGCGGTCATCATCCTAACCGGCTTCGTGCTCACCCAGATGCAGGCCTCCCAAGGGGCCACCCGGTGGGCCAGCCTCGCGCTCCTCCCATTGGTGGCCTGGTTCTGCTTCCGGCTTCTTCAGGTGCGGTCCCGGGCTGAGGCCGGTCGGCTGATCGGCGCCAGGCTCTCCCGCCTCCCCGACGACTTCGTCGTTTTGCACGACCTCCAGGTCCCCGCCCCATGGGGAGTCTCCCGCATCGACCACGTAATCCTCTCCCGATTCGGACTCGTGGTAGCGGCCAACGGCCCGACCTCTGGGTGGATGCTGGAACAGGTTGAAGCCGTGCGCTCCTATCTGATCGCATTGGGCGCCACTACCCCATCGACACCGGTCCGCGCGCTGGTCCTGCTTCCGCCCGGTACGCCCGACACCGCTGTCGCCGAGAGCGATGCGCCGGTCGTGCGGGTTGAACAAGTCCGGCTCGGCCATGTGGCCCCCAGCCGTGACCCGGTCATCGCACCCGAGCAAGTCCGCAAGGTCTTCATGTACTTACAGCAACTTGCGTCTGTGGCATCATAAAAGGCGGCTGCCGGCAACGGCAACCGCCATGATCATGCCCTTTTCGGGTTTTCAGGTCTCCCCACGTGCCCGCCGTCCCTCAATCCAGCACTTGCGGCAGCGGGCCTCGTACTTGTCGCCTGCCCCCACCGACACGTCCTGTGTCTTTGCGCGCAGCGCAAATGGCTTGGTTGCTGGCTCCCCACAGGTCACACAGACACCATAGACCGAAGTGATGTTGTCAGCGATGGCCAGCAGGTTGGGCATGATGCCGAAGGGTTTGCCCTCCGACGTCTGGGCCAGGCCGGCCACAATCACGTAATGCCCGCGATTGGCCAGTTCCTGCACGACCTCGACCAACGAGGCGTCGTAGAACTGTGCCTCATCGACGGCGATGACCGCGGGCCTGTGCATTTCAGCGTACCAGAGGATCTCGAGCGGATTGCCGGCGTGGATGGCCTCAAAGCGCAAACCGTCATGGGAGATGATGACTTCATCATCGGTGAAACGACGAGCGATGGACGGCTGAAAGACTACCGCCGTCCGCTTGGCGAGGCTGAAGTTTCGCACCCGGCGGATCAACTCGGTCGTCTTGCCGGCATACATGGCGCCTGAGGTAATGACATCGATCCAGCCATAGTTCAAGTTACGGTGCAACGAAGGGACCCCCTCTGGACCGATTGCCAGACTGCCAAAGAAGGTTCGAGACTGACGGCGGCCATTCCTCCGGGCGCCGCCCTACTTCCCGATACTCCCACCGGCCCGGGCGTCGGGAATCTGGCTGCGGAAGAACTCAGAGACCCCTAGTGCGATGGCTGTGGCCAGGGTTCGCTGATAACCGGGATCCTTTAGACGGGCCATCTCCTGGGCGTTGGTCAGAAACCCGACCTCCACCATGGCCGCGGGAACGGGCGAGTTCCGCAGGACGAAGTAGTCCGCCGATAACGGCACACGGGTCGTCGGGGTCAGCCTGCGCAGTTCGTCCTGGATCGCCTGCGCCAACAGCTTACCCTCGGGCTTTCCATCCCTTTGATAGAACGTCTGGGCTCCCCAACAGTTGCAGCGGTCCTTGTTGGCGTGGATGCTCACGTAGACATGGGCCCTGTGCTGGTCCACGAGTGCCACCCGGCGACCCAGTTCCACCCGTATGCGTCCGCCCAGGTTCACATCGGTCGAGCGGGTCATGACGACCCTGGCTCCGTTGGCCTCGAGAACCTGCTGGAGCGCCTTGCCGATCTCCAGGACGATGCCCTTCTCCAGCGTGCCCTGGACCACCCCGCCGGGGTCGTCGCCGCCGTGGCCCGGGTCTACGACGATCACGGCCTCGCGGAGCCATCTGGCCGCGTCACCCAACTGGAATTGAGCACGGGTGGCCTGATAGTGGGTCCAGGCGCTCCCGGTCAGCAGGACCAACAACACAAACGCCAGGCCGACTACAGCGGCCTGGCGCGTCCATTTGGGCTGCACCAGCCTCCCCCCTCGCGGGGAAAGGCTATGCGGGTCGGCTCCGCCGGTAGTACCAATGGCTACAGGAAGAGATTCCAGCCCAGACCGGCGAGTGCGGCCCATGCCTGAGTATGGCGGCCCCGGCCAGCCGATAGACCCTGTACCGCCTCACACTCCACCATCGCCTACCGCAACACCTCACAAAAAGCCCGTGGCGCTAGCGCCACGGGCTTGTGTACAAAACTTAACGCTTGGAGAACTGCGGACGCTTGCGGGCCTTCTTCAGGCCGTACTTACGGCGCTCCTTCATCCGGGGGTCACGGGTCAGGAAACCGGACTGCTTGAGGGCGGGGCGGAACGTGCCGTCCACCTTGAGCAGAGCCCGGGAGATGCCATGACGGCAAGCGCCGGCCTGGCCAGAAACACCACCACCCAGCACATTCACGAAGATGTCGTACTTGCCAGCGACGCCGGCGACGTTCAGGGGGCTTTCCACCAGCATCTGCAGGGTCTTCAGACCAAAGTAATCCTCGAGGGTGCGGCCGTTCACGGTCACGACACCGGTGCCGGGTAGAAGCCTGACCCGAGCGATGGCGTTCTTCCGACGGCCAGTGCCCCAATACTGCGCAATTGCGGTTGTCATCAGCTAGCTGCCTCCTTCCTCTTAAATATCCAGCTTTTCCGGCATCTGCGCCGCATGCGGGTGTTCCGGACCAGTGTACACCTTGAGCTTGTGGTACATCTGCCGGCCGAGCCGGTTGTGAGGAAGCATGCCCCGGATCGCCAGTTCCAGAGGCCGGATCGGGCGGGTCTCCAACAGATGCCCTGCAGTGATCTCCTTCAACCCGCCGGGATATCCGGAGAACCGCGTGTAAATCTTGGTCTGGAGCTTGGTACCGGACAGGTGGATTTTTTCGGCGTTGATGATGACCACGAAATCGCCGCAGTCCACATGGGGCGTAAAGGTCGGCTTATGCTTACCGCGGAGGATAGCCGCCACCTGGGAGGCAAGACGGCCCAGGGTCTTCCCCTCGGCGTCGACCACATACCACTTCCGCACTACGTTTTGCGGATTGGCCATGAACGTGCTCACTGGATTCCCTCCTACCAAATATGACCAGAACAAGTCGATCTATGAAATCGGCCACGCCCGGCGTACACGCGGGGCTGCGTGAGGTCCGGGTCGCGCCTGGTGTGCCATGTTGCTCCCTCAGTCGCGAGGTGAGACGTGTAATAGTGTACCGTGCAAAGCAAGCCCTGTCAAGGCGCGCGTTCCGGGATCCGCCACCCGCGGAAAGTCACTCGGATTCGCAGTCGTCCGCAGCCCATGAGGGGCGCTTCGGGCCATCGCCGTAGTGGACTGATTCGAGGCAAAGACCGTGGGCGGGCAGGGTCTTACCGGTCCAGGTACGGTCGCCGGTGTCCAGCGCTGCCCTCAGGTCGGCCAGCGTCCGCCGCCCCGTCCCCACCTCCAGCAGGGACCCTGCGATGATCCGAACCATGTTGTAGAGGAAGCCGTCGGCCTCCACATCGATCCAGACAAAAGGTGATTGCACCTGCACTTCGAGCCGGCTCACAGTCCGTACCGACGTCTTCGCGGCGCCCCCAGAACTGCGGAAAGCGGCAAAGTCATGCCGACCGACCAGCAGCGCTCCCGCATGGGCCATCAGGCTGGCGTCGAGCTGCCGCCCCCAGTGATAGGCGTACAGCCGGCTCAGGGGCGACTGAAACCCCGCATGCTCAATTGTATAACGGTAGTGCTTCGATCGCGCCCAGTAGCGGGCGTGGAAGTCGTCGGGCATCCGACGGGCACTCACTGCGACAATATCGCGGGGGAGATGCTGGTTGAGCGCCTGCGGCCACCGCTCTACGGGCACACGGCTGCCGGTAAGGAAGTGCACGACCTGGCCCCGTGCGTGCACGCCGGCGTCTGTCCGCCCGGCGGCTGCACCAATCTTGAGAACGGGGTCGCCCGTCACTACCCGTAGCGCATCCTCCAGCTTCTCCTGAATCGTCACGCCATTGGGCTGGCGCTGAAAGCCGGCATACCCGGTGCCGTCGTATTGGAGCGTGAGCTTGATCGTCTGCATGGGGCCGCCCCCCTCCACACGCCGGGCGCAAAAAGGCTACCGCCCCGTCACCCGCAAATACACGATCGCCGCAGAGTAGGCCAGCAATGCTACCCCGCCCACATAATCGATGCCCGTGAAGAAGAGTTCCTTCATACGGGTCCGGCCCTTGCCGCCCCGATAGCCCCGGGCTTCCATGGCGGTCGCGAGCTCATCGGCCCGCCGGAAGGCCGCCACGAAGAGCGGCACCATCACTGGGATCAGTCCCTTCACCCGGTTGATCAGGTTCCCGGACTGGAAGTCGGCGCCCCGGGCCATCTGCGCCCGCATGATCCGGTCGGCCTCCTCGGCCAACGTCGGGATGAACCGCAGGGCGATGGT
>DAHVXO010000371.1 GCA_027356675.1 Symbiobacteriaceae bacterium
GATACGGACCGCCTCGGGTACCCGCAGGTCGTCGCCCAGGAGGAGGCCCAACCGGCCCCAGGGCAGGTCGAAGGTCACAAACCCTTCGGCGCTGGGCCGCGGTCCCCCATGCACCTGGCGGTACGACCCCACCAGGCCTTCCGGGCCCATCAACCAGGCCGTCCGGTCTCCATCAGCCCCAGCCGACCCCCAGACGATGTGACAATCCAGCGACTGGGCCACCCCCGCCAATTCCCCGAACCCGGGCTCGCCCACGGGGAAGACCACCAGGTCGACCTTGGGCCAGCCGTTCTCCCGGGCCAGCCAGTCCGCCCAGCGGGCCTGGTCGGCCATACGGACGGGATCGTGCGCCGTGCCGATGGCGACCACCGTGGGCCGCCCGACCGGCAAGACCTGCGTCTCCCGCCAGGACCAGAGATAACTGGAGAGCAGCAACTCCTGATAGAACTCCGGGCGGCGCAGACCCAGCGCTTCGGACCGGGCCAACCGGGCCTCGTCCGTATCGATCTCGGCCAGAGCGAGTCCGTCCTGCGAGGTGAGCAGATTCAGCGTGGCTCCCCGGGGACCGATCACCGCCGTGTGCCCGGCGAAGCGCACACCCCGCTCCTCCCCCCAGCGGTCGGCACAGACCATGTAGACCCCGTTCTCGATGGCCCTGGCATACCAGGGCACTTGCGTCCCCAACCAGTTGGTCGGAAAGGCGATCACGTCCGCGCCGGCAAGGGCTGCCACCCGGGCCGGCTCAAAGTAATCGGCATCCATGCAGATGATGATCCCGATCCGCCCCAGTGCGGTCTCGAAGACCGGGATGCCCAGGTCACCGTCCCTGGCCCAACGGGTCTCGTCGATGAACGAGTGCGTCTTGCGGTATTTCCCGATATACCCGTCCGGACCGATCAGCGCCGCCGTATTGTAGTAGACCCCTGTGGCGAGGTCTACCTCGGGTAGCCCGACCACGACCCAGATGGCCAGGCTGCGGGCCAACGCCGCAAAAGCCTCCACCGTCGGACCGCCAGGCACCGGCTCCACCAGCGGAGCGATCTCCGCGCGACTGCGAAAGCAGTACCCCGTAGCGGCCATCTCGGGCAGCACCACCAGCGATGCGCCCGCCATGGCAGCCGCGCGCGTCAATTCCAGCAAGCGTCCCAGGTTCCAGTCCTTCTCGGCAAAACGGGGTTCGTACTGCACAGCCGCAACCGTATAGCGCATAAGCAAAGCACCCCCTGACCATTCAGTGGGTGCTTTCGTGAATCTGCGGCGAGGCTCCTGCTATCGCTCGGGAATCAGGCTGCCCTTCGGTCCGATGCTGATGTTCCGGTCCCGCAGTCGCTTGTTCAAGAGACCCCCTAACCTTCCCGTTTCGGCAGCAGTCAGGTTGCCCCAACCCTCCGAGGCCACCTTCTCAGCCAGCCCGAGCTCGCTCGCGATCTCCAGCTTGAGCAGGTCCAGGGGTGTCAGTTCTTTGGGCTTGCGCATCTTGGGTGCGCGGACGGCGCCGCACCCGCGGTCATCGATCATCAAGGGTCCCTCCTCGCCCCTAGCATGGCCTGCCACCGGCAGAAAAAATCCTGTTGGCCTGAAGGATTGCTGATCCAGGGACGAGAATATGCATCATTGCATATACATGATTGCATAAAACAGCTCGCCCTTGCCCTGACTGGGGCAAGTTGGCATGGAGGTAGGCAACTGTGGGGATTGAGCTTCTGGGTTTTCCGACCACGCTGGGCCTGCCGCGGCAGGCCAGGCAGCACGGCCCCGAGGTCCTGCGGGCAGCGGGGCTGGAGGAGCGGCTGGAACGTTCAGGCTGGTCCGTGCGGGATCTGGGGAACCTGCCACTGCCGGAGGGCGTGGTCACAGACCCCGCACCGGTCCGGGTGCAGAAGGTGGTAGACGTGGCCAGGATTCAGGCTGAGCACTGGCTGCATGTGCATACCCCGGGCGAACTGATGCTGACGGTGGGCGGCGACCACACCACGGCACTCGGTACCCTTTGGGCCTTGTCGCTCCTCGGCCGTCCTTGCGACGTAATCTGGATCGACGCGCATGGGGATTTCAACCTGGTGGGAACCTCGCCGTCGGGCAACCCCCACGGCATGGTGCTGGCCCTGGCCTGCGGGCTGATGCCACAATTCATGCCACGCATTACCATGCCGTCATCGCTGCATCTGTGGGGCATCCGTGACCTGGACGCCGAGGAGGCCCTGCTGCTGCGCCACGAGCAGATTGCGGTCCTGAGCCCCGACGCGGTCCGGGCCGACCTGGCCAGGCTGATCGACCGGCTGGGGCCCGATGTCTATATCAGCTTCGATGTGGATTCGGTCGAGCCAGTGGACGCGCCGGGGACTATGACCCCTGTGCCCGGCGGCTTCCGGGGGGCGGAGGCGCTGGACCTGATCGGCCGGATCGCCCGGGAGCGGCGGATTGTGGCGATGGACGTGGTCGAGTTCCACCCGGATTACGACCGGGATGGCATCACGGCGGCCCTGGCGGTGGCAGCAATCGCCATGGCGATGGACGGCGCGGCGCGTGAATCGAGGTGCACGGCCGTGCGTTCTGCGCGATAATAGTCACGCAAACGCCGGACTTGAGAGGATGCGCCAGGGTATGGAACTTTACGCAACGGTGCAGCCACTGGTGCTGACCACCGAAGGCTATCAAATGACCTACGGCGAGGATGACCCGGAAGAGCTCTCACTGCTGCTGCTCCAGGACAAGGATCTGGCGACCCGTATCGATGAGGCCCTCCACGACCTTTTTTTCCTGGAGACCAGCCTGGCCGAGCCCAGTGAGGGCGAAGGCCTTTCCGAGGAGGTTGGGACCACAGAGGACCTGCACGAACTGCGGGTGATCGCCGCCGCCACGAAGGACAAGACCCCGGACGACTACCAGGAAGGCCGGGTGCCGGCGGGAATGCAGTTCAACCATCTCATCAACCACAGCGATGAGTCCGGGTACTACCTGCCGGTGGACTTCCCCCAGGCTTTTTTCCTGGATGATGTCTCCGTCGGGTCGACCACGGCCCTGCTCCAGGAGCTGGATGCCCTGGAGGTGCCGCTGGCGATTCGCTTCCCGGACCTGGTAGCCAGGGCGCTTGTGGCACCGGATGAGGATGAACGGGTGGAGATCCCGGGCCCGGTAGGCGTCTGGCACTCGCTGCGCCGCCTCTGCCGATCGTCGCTGGACCTGGGCCTGCCGATCCACTTTGGGTAGGCGAAGACCGGAGCCGCTGATAGGGGCTCCGGTCATTCATTTGGACTGATCAAACTTGGGCGGCAGGCCTTCGCGCTGCAGCTCGGCAACCGTGATGAGGCCATCGGTTTGCGCCTTGCCGACCAGGCGGTTGTACTCACCCTTGAGGCGGGTCAGGTCCTTCGGATAGTTGACCGAGTCGGGATGGACGTGGAGCGGCATCCGCTCCGCCAAGTGGTCTGACCGCTCCGCGGTCTGGTGCACCTGATCGTGCAGGAACTTGAGTCTTTCGAGCGCCTCGATCTGGTCCATGGGAAGTTCGCCTCCTCGGCGCTAGTCTGCCCCGCAAGCGCTCATTACCGACAGACCGCGCGCTTCGGCCGGCCTCACTTCGCCGCACACTGGCCGATCGCCCTGGACTCGGCGCTACCGCAGGGGCTGACGGCGCCCTTGACAGGCCGGGGAAAGCCGTTGTCGTCGGTCCGGGCGACCACGGTGTCCCAACGCTGAAGGCCGGTCCGGGTCAGGGTGAGCCGGAGCACCCAGCTGGTGCGGGAAGGCTCGCCAAGGTCCGCCGTAACATCCTTGAAGTCATCGAAGACGAAATTGCCGAGGCTGTAGACAATCAGACGGTCCTTGTAGTATTCCGCTCCCTGGGTGACGTGGGGATGGCCGCCCACCACCACATCCGCCCCGGCGTCGATGAGCTTATGGGCCAGCGACCGCTGCCGCTCCGAGGGCTTGAAGTGATACTCCAACCCCCAGTGCAGGAAGGGGATGACCAGGTCGGCCTTGTACTGGGTGCGGGCGGCGCTGATATCGGCCACGACCTGGGCGTCATCGCTCCAGGCTGTTCCGGGCGTGGCCGGTCCGGCCTCGAAGGAGCGCAGTTCAATCTCGCTGTAGCCCAGCAGGGCAATGCGAATGCCGTTCTTCTCGACGATGAGTGGGGCGTGCGCCTCGGCAAAGTCCATGCCCCCGCCGAAATAAGGCAAGCCGCCCCGGGTCAGCAGGTCGAGCTCCTCTGCCAGCGCGTCCTTGCCAAAGTCGCCGGAGTGATTGTTGGCGACAGAGACGGCTTGGAAGTAGCGGGCCAACAGCGGGATGGCCTTGGGCGATGCCCGGAAGTTGTAGGCCTTGGGCACCCGCTTGCCGCCGGTCGCGATCACGCTCTCCAGGTTCCCCACGCTGTAGTCCGACCCCGTGAGGACCGCGGCGAAGGACGCGAAGGGGTCCTCACCCCGAGCGATGGCCTCCCCTGGCAGGCGCGCCAACATCAGGTCGCCTACGAAGGTCAGGCGCACAGTGGGTGGGGGGGGTGGCTGAATGGTGACCTGGTGTTGGACGAGGAGCCCCTCGCCTGGCTGCGAGGGGGCGCAGCCGGTCAGACCGGCGACCGTCAGGAGAATGGCTGCAGCGAGGTGCGAAAGTTTCAAGCTGTTCAGATCTCCCGAGGCAGATTAGGGTAGATTATTCTCCGGGGACCGTGCTTTATCCTGCCCTGGGTCGGCGCTGGAGACCCCGGCGGCGGCACGGAATGGCTATGGACGTAATGGGTCCTTTGTGCTACCATACAGTAGAATAAAATCAGGGGGCGGCAGAGCGCCGCCTCCCCCCGATGCCCCCCACGCCTCAGGCAGTCTCGACGGCCACTGTGACGTCATGCCGTCACAGTGGCCTCTGATCGGCATCGCGTGTAATCTCCTCTGCTTCGAAATGAGCAGCCTTCCGGCTGCTGTGAATAGCCATACCACTATTCCATTGGGTTGAGCATTCAGAAAGGGGAGCCGCAGACGTGGCATGGATGACCTTGGTGGCCCTGGACTGGAAGGGCGGACGGTTCGAGCACCCGTTTGACATCGTCGATGTGCCGCACAAGGCCGGCGTCTTCAAGCTGCATGCCCGGGGCGAGGACGGTAGCTGGGAAGTCTTCTACGCCGGGCAGGCCAGCAATCTGTACTTCACCCTGCTCGCCTACATGGGCACCATCGCTGAGGGCAACGCAGAGGCAGCGGGCATCAGCAAGGCGGCCAAGGAGCGCATCACCCAGGGCGAGATCGCTTACTCCTACGCCGTGGTAACGGATGCCAAGGAGCGCAGCGGCTGCGTCCGGAGTCTCATCGAGTACTTCGGGCCGGCGGCCAACGACCCTTTCAACCTGCCCGATGTGGCGGACATCGGCTGCAACCCGTTCTAGACCTGCATGTAATGGAACCCGGCACCCCCTTGGTGGGCGCCGGGTTTCTAGCGTTCTTGGGGAGGGATTGGCGCGGAAACGTCGTTCCTAGCCCGCGGAAACGATGGACCTGGACGGGGATCCTTGATGACTTCCCGAATCTTCTCCTTCACCACCACGTCTAGCCTCTGTTTGGTTAGACGACATCCGAAATTGCATCACACGGTACCCCCCAAAATCCGGCGTAGCTGAAGCGTGATTTGTCTTACTTAAGATATATTTAGTCTTGACAGAAACTTAATATAAATTTATATTTAGGCCGTTAGGTCACTTCGAACCGTAACAGGAGAGCAACGGTAACATGTCAAGCACCTCAGGTGACATAACTCGATGAATTTATCAAGGTTTAGATTGCTGCAAGGACGAGTTGAGCGCGCGATGCCCGGTTCACACGGTTCTAGCCTTTGTGAACCAAGGTGTGGAAAGGATGGAGTTAACTCCCTTCCGTATGGAGCCTCCCCTGTGGAGGCTTGTACAGGCGGTTAGACCGCAGCAGGCAGTCTACCAACCTGATGAGTTTGCGGGCAGTCAGCACGAGGGCGCGTTTGTGAGCGTGGGTCTTGGTCTCCGCTTTCTTG
>DAHVXO010000009.1 GCA_027356675.1 Symbiobacteriaceae bacterium
GCGGATGTTCCTGTTCGAGGATATCGTCGGATTGGACAACCGGTCACTGCAGCGGGTGCTGCGTGAGGTTGACCTCAGCCGCGATCTGCCGCTGGCCCTCAAGGTCGCTAGCGAAGACGTCAAGCGTAAGATCATGACGAACATCTCCAGGCGTGCAGTGGACCGCTTGAAGGAAGACATCGACTACCTCGGTCCGGTGCGTCTGCGCGACGTCGAAGAGGCGCAGACCAAGATCGTCAACATCGTGCGGAAGCTGGAGGAGCAAGGCGAAATCATCGTAGGTAACCGAGGCGGGGGGGATGACGTCATTGTCTGACCGCACCGACCATAGCGTCGCCAGAAAGCTCAAGCAGCGCATCCTCAAGTCCCACGAGGTCTCAGGGGCCGGCTTCGCTTTCCCTGCCTTGGAGCAGATTGCCACCGGCGATCTGCCTCTTTCCGTTTCAAAGGCACTTGCATCCGAGTCGGGGGGGGCGGCACTACCCGAGGTCGAAGTTCACTTGGAGGCGGCCCGGGAGGCTGAGGCGCGGGCGCACGCCAGCGAGCGCCGGGCCGCTGCACTGCTCGCCGAGGCCGAACAGACCGCCATGGAGCGGCTCGGTGAAGTGGAAGGTCAAATCGAGGAGATGCTCTCCCGCGCGCTCACCGCCGTGGATCAGATCGAAGCGGATGCCCGCGAGCGCGGGCTCAAGGTGGGCACGGAGGAGGGCATCAGGCTGGGCGCAGAGGCGGGGCGTAAGGAAGGCGAAGAGACGGTCTGGCGAGCCAGAGCCGAGGCCGAAAGCCTGCTCAAGGATGCCCGGCGGGCCGCCGAGACCACGCGCACCGATGCCGTGAGGCAGCGGGCAGAACTGCTGGAATCCTCACGCACCCAGGTCGTTGACCTGGCGCTGGCCATCGCCCACCAGATCCTGAAGGCCGAAGTTACGCTGCGACCAGACGCCCTGGTGCCCATGGTCGAGGCGGCTCTGGCAAAGATGAAGGGTGAGGAGGAGCCCCTGGTCCGGGTCAGCCCGGCGGCCCTCTCCGTCCTGGAAGAGCAGCGTGGCCGGCTGTTGGCGGCCTTGCCCGGCGCCCACAGGCTCGCCATCGAGGCCGACGCCGCTTTGCGTCATGGCGATTTCGTGGTCCAGGGGACCCAAGGAGTGGTGGACGGGCGTCTCGGCGAGCAGGTCAAACTCGTCGATAAGGCCCTGCGCGAGGAGGTGTAGCGATGACCGTCAACTGGGCAGACCTGCGCGGCCGTGTCAACGCCACCGACACGGCTCCGCTGATCGGGATGGTTACGGGTGTGGTTGGGCTGGTGATCCAGTCGCGCGGGCCGCGCACCATGGTGGGTGAACTCTGCTGGCTCTGCCCCAGCAGTGAGTCGAAGACCGGGCTCTGGGCAGAGGTCGTCGGATTTCGCGAGAAGCAGGTTCTGCTGATGCCGCTCGGGTCGCTGGAGGGCCTGTCACCCGGGTGGGAGGTCCGGGCGACTGGCATAACACATCCCATCGCTGTCGGGCAGGGCATGCTCGGCCGCGTCCTGGACGGGCTTGGCCGCCCGGCTGACGGGCTCGGCCCGTTTGCCGCCACGGACTACTATCCCGTGAATGCGTTGCCGCCTGATGCCCTCAAGCGCCAACGCATCACCGAGGCGCTCTCCACAGGCGTGCGAACGATCGACGGGTTGCTCACCGTAGGCAAGGGACAGCGCATCGGGATCTTTGCCGGGTCCGGGGTGGGCAAGTCCACGCTGCTCGGCATGATCGCGCGCGGCACCACCGCTGACGTGAACGTGATCGGGCTGGTGGGGGAGCGCGGCCGTGAGGTGCGGGAGTTCATCGAAGAGGACCTGGGCGAGGAGGGGCTGCGGCGGTCGGTGGTGGTGGTGGCCACATCCGATCAACCGGCGCTCGTGCGCATCAGGGGCGCCTTTGTGGCCACGGCCATTGCAGAGTACTTTCGGGACCAGGGCCTTAGCGTGCTGCTGATGATGGATTCCATCACCCGTCTGGCGCTGGCCCAGCGGGAGGTGGGTCTCGCCGTGGGCGAGCCGCCCGCCACGCGGGGGTTTACGCCCTCGGTATTCGCACTGCTGCCCAAGTTGTTGGAGCGGTCTGGCACGGCTGAGACCGGTTCCATCACGGGCATCTATTCGGTGTTGGTGGATGGCGATGATGTAAACGAGCCCATCTCCGATGCCGTGCGCGGGATCCTCGATGGTCACGTGGTGCTGTCGCGTCGGCTTGCCTCCATGAATCACTACCCGGCCATCGACGTCCTCGGCAGCGTCAGCCGTGTCATGCCCCAGGTGACCACGGATGCCCACCGCAAGACTGCAGCCAGGCTGCGTGCGGCCCTGGCAGTCTACCGGGACAGCGAGGACCTGGTGAACATCGGCGCATACCAGCAGGGGGCAAACCCGGCGCTGGACCATGCGCTGCGCAAGCTCCCCGAGATCAACCGGTACCTGCAACAGGATACCCACGACCTGACGGGCCTGGAGATGGCGATTGGCGACCTCAGCACCATCTTTCCGAACGGAGAGTAATCAGCCATGAAGCGGTTCCAATTCAGGCTGGAGCGAGTGCTGAACCTCAGGCAGCAGCAGACGGACCAGGTGAAGCGCACCCTTGCCGTGGCCATGGCGGAGGAGGACCTCGCCCGCCGTGCCATGGAGACCGCACACGCCGTCTTGAACGCGCGCCTGGCCGACATCCGTCACCGGGAGCGGCAGGGACTCACCGCCTATGATTTTGGCCTGCAACGAAACCATGCGAGGGTGCTGCAGGCGGAATTGGCAGTCGCCGAGACAGGGCTGGCTGAGGCCCAGCAGTTTACGCAGCGAAGGCGCCTGGAGCTCCTGACTGCCCGCCGAGCCGAGCGAGCGTTGGAGCGGCTGCGGGAACGGCGCCTTGAGGGGTACGTCGCTGAGTCCCTGCGTGAGGAACAGAAGGAACTCGATGAGTTCGGCGACCGCCAGGGCCTTAACATCCCGAGCGCCCGTTCCGACATATAGGGGGAGGAGGCAATGATTTCATGGCTTCACAAACACCGGTGCAGGGGAATCGTGCTGCACCGAGCCTACCTGCCCCCGGATTCAAAAAGGCCGGCATGTCCCCGCTTCCCGCTCAGCAAAGACGCAAAGGGCGTTCGCTGAAGTGGGTTCTCATCATACCCCTACTGCTTCTGGGAGTCATTTACTTGCTGGGACGGACTGTAGAGCCGGTGCGCGTACGGCTGGTCCCGATGCCCCTTGCGGGCAAACTCCTCTTCGCCAAACCTGTCTGGCCTATACTGTGGAACAAAAATCGTGCACCCGCCACTTCGCCAAGCGCTCCCGGCGCCTCCAAGACGGAGGCGCCCAGCACCGCGCCCCCTGCGGCCTCCGCCCCCGACAACAGCCAGCTGGAGGCTGAGGTTGTGGCCCGGCTGGCTGCAGTCGAAGTCAAGGAGAATGACCTCAAGCGCCGAGAGGCCGACTTCACCGCAATGGAAGCTGCCCTGATGGAGCGCGAGGGCACGATCGCACAGCAGGAGATTCAGTTGGGCCAGGAGATCAAGGCGGCCGGGGGACTGCGTGCGCAGCTCGAAGGCCAGCGCCGGTCCGAGACGGACCGGGCTGAGGTCATTCGCAATATGCGGACGGCGGGCGTCCAGCAACTGTTTGGTGCAATGACGGATGAGGAAGTGCTTCGCGTGCTCATGTATATGGATGCCACCGAGGTGGGCAAGTACCTCTCCGGGATGGACGCGTACCGCTCGGCCAGGCTGCTGCAGGCACTTCGGCAGGTGGCCCCGCCGACATCGAACATACCGTAATCAAGCTTGCCAGCACCACTGGCGGCAGGAGTCGATTCAATCACGAGAGGAGGTGAGTATTTGCAGCAAATCTTGAGTTTCATCGGGCTGGCTCCACCGGCAGTGACGGCTACGCAGGCGGTACGCTCCGGCGCATCTCCACCTGGTTCGCCCGGGCTCTTCGGTGACTTGCTGTTCCAGGCCCAGCCGGCATCGCTCCCCACCAGTTCGCTCCCGACCGTTGCCGTGGCATTGGTGGAGGCCATCACCACAGCAGCCCCGGCCGACAGTACAGGGACCGATGCCCAGGCTCAGACGATCGACCCGCTCGAGCAGTTGCTGGCAGTCGCGACTTCACTGGCCCAGCAGGCGCAGACCTTGACCCTCACCGCAGCAAGCCCGGTCGCCCCGACGCCTCGGGACGCGAGTTCAAGTCAAACCGGCCCGCAGATACAACCTGGCACCCTACCGGTGACCGTGTCCGATCCGGCCCTCGCGCAGTTCGTTCAACAGGCGGTCCTTCGGTTTATGGCAGGCACCACGGCGCTGGCCCTACAGGCACCCACCCAGCCCTTTCGAGACCTGGTCCAACTGGTGGTCGCAGCCGAAGGCCGTGGCCAGGGGGGAGAGGTCAGCGGGGCACCGTCCCAGCAGGTCCTACGGCCCGAGCAACCGGAGAAGCCCAAGCTGCCGGACTTCCAGAACCCATTCGAGATCCAGCTGAAGAACCTCGTCCGAGACTTCACGACCCGCAAACCCGAGGCACCCGCTCCCGGCGCCACCCCTGTGGAGACCGAGCAGGTCCTGCGCCAGGTGACCAGTTTCGTCAAGGTTGCGCTGGATGGGATGAAGTCAGAGGTCCGGATGCAACTGCAACCCGAGAACCTCGGTCCCGTCACTGTCAGACTCATGATCAATGACGGCGTCGTGCGGGCGACCCTGGCGGCACAGGACGCATCTGTCAAGAACGTTCTGCAGGCCAACCTGGACCAGCTACGGACCCGACTGGCTGAACAAGGCCTGCGGGTGGAGCAGGTGCAGGTGGCGGTGGGTGGGGAGACGGCCTTCGGGCAGTCCGACCAGTCCGACCACGGGCAACCGCGGCAACACGGCGAAACGACAGACCGGCAGCCCCATTGGCGCCAGGTACAGACCAACGCCAACGCAACCCCCCAGGCCGAACCCAGAACCTTTGAACGCATCTGGCGCCCACGCGGAACGGGCATGCGCATCGACAGCCTGGCATGAGAATCGAGGTGATTGATTGATGAACGTAGCAGCCTTGGATTATTCGTCCAAAGTCCTGACGTCCGGGGCACGGGCTGTGCACTCGCAACTAGGCAAGAACGACTTCCTGCAGCTTCTCGTGGCGCAAATGCGCTACCAGGATCCACTGAAGCCCATGGAGGACAGGGAGTTCGTCGCCCAGCTAGCTCAGTTCAGCGCCCTGGAACAGATGATGAATGTGGGCTTCTCGTCCAGTCTCACCTATAGCATGAGCCTCTTGAACAAGAAGGTCTACGCCACGGAGGCCAACGGTCAGCAGGTGCAAGGGACAGCGACCAGCGTGCGTGTCGTCGACGGCAAGCCCATGGTCAAGGTCCAACCCGCACACGGCGATCCGGTCGAGGTCGACCTGAGCAAGGTGTTCCAAGTAGACATTCAGTAACACGAGAGGGGAGTGATGGCTGTGAACAACCGCATCCAGATCGGCCCAAGACCGGTCGCACCCGGTGGACGGCCCCTACCCGCACAGCCCGCAGCTCCCCAGAGCCAGGCGCCTGGACAGAGTTTCCATGATGTACTCCATGGGGCCCTGCTCCAACCGGTCAAGCTCTCCGGCCACGCGCAGGAACGGCTCACGACCAGCAGCCGCAAACTCAGTGAAGCCGAGATGTCCCAGTTGGCGGCGGCAGTGGACCGGGCGGCCCACAAAGGTGCCCGCGACGCCTTGGTGCTCATGAAGGATCTCGCTTTGGTGGTCAGCGTGAAGAACCGGACGGTCATTACAGCAGTCGACGGAGACCGAGTCAAGGAGAACATCTTCACCAACATCGACAGCGCTGTGATTCTCTGATCGTGGTCTGTAAGCGCAAGCGGGGCTGGACCTCACCGAGGGGGCCCCGGATTCCGGCCTGACGTTGCCGGAGTTCCTCAGTCTCTGCGCGCCGACCATGGAAGGCAGTGGCGCGAGAGTTCTACCTCAACAGGGAGGTCCTTTGTCATATGATGCGTTCGCTGTATTCAGGGGTGATGGGCCTGCGTGCCCACCAGGTTCGGATGGATGTGATCGGAAATAACATTGCCAATGTGAATACCACTGGTTTCAAGGCTTCTCGGGTGAACTTCTCCGACATGTATAACGAGACGCTCGGGGGCGCCGCCTCGCCGACGGCGACCTCCGGCGGCATCAACTCGAAGCAGGTGGGCCTGGGCGTTGGCGTTGGTTCGATCGACGTGATCCAGACCGGCGGCAGCTTGCAGGCCACTGGCAAGGTTACAGACCTCGCCATCCAGGGTGAAGGCTTCTTCGTGCTGAAGGATGGCAACCGGTTTAACTACACCCGGGCCGGCAACTTCGACTTTGACGAGCAGGGCTTCCTGGTCAATCCCGCAACCGGCCAGCGGGTTCAGGGGTGGCTGCCCAACGCCACCACCGGGACGTTCCCGACCCGAGACGCCTCCACCATAACCGACGTCAAGATCAATAAGACCGACAACGTGCTGGCCAAGCCCACCACGAAGGTCACCTTCGACCAGGCGTTGAACGCTGCTTCGCCCATCGGCACGGTCCATACCGCTGCTGCCACAGTCATCGACTCCCTGGGCACCAAACACACCTTGACCCTAAACTTCACGAAGGTCGTCAACAACGCTTGGGATCTCACCGCCAAGAACGAGAACGGCGGTGCCATCGCCCTGACCAACACTTATGGCGGACCTGCCCCTGGCGCACCCACAATACTACCCGCCCCCGCCGCAGGCACTGCCCGCATCCAGTTCAACCCCGACGGGTCCCTGATGGATGACGACGGTGTCGCGGCCACGCCGTTGCAGCTCGCCTTGAACTACCCCGTGACCAACGGCGCTGTGACCCCGGTAGCTGTGAATCTTGACCTGAGCGGGGTGATACAGCCCGCCCTGACTGGCGACGTCAATACCTCGTCGCTGCGCTGGCTGGAGTCTGACGGCTATACCGCCGGCACGCTGACCGGCATCAGCATCGACGCCCGGGGCGTTGCCACTGGTTACTATAGCAATGGCAGCTTCCGCGCGATTGCCCAGGTCGCCATGGCCAACTTTGCCAACGCCGGCGGCCTGAACAAGGAACCGGGCAATAACTGGAGCGAGTCCACCAACTCGGGTCTGGCCTTCATTGGCTCTGCCCAGGAGGGAGGACGCGGCAGTGTCGCATCGAACAACTTGGAGATGTCCAAAGTCGACCTCGGTGCCGAGTTCACCAATATGATCGTGACCCAGCGTGGCTTTCAGGCCAACTCTCGCATAATCACCACCGCCGACGAGATGCTCCAGGAAATCGTCGCCCTCAAGCGGTAGATCCCGTTCTACGCGCGGGGGCCGCCACCCCGGGGGCCCCCGCTAAATAGGAGGCGCAAACATGATCAAGGTGACCAGGCTGCGGGCCACGGAGGCCGAGCTGGTAGTCAACGCGGAGCTAATCGAAACCATTGAGGCGACTCCCGACTCCGTCATCACCCTGACCACTGGACACAAGATC
Source organism: Symbiobacteriaceae bacterium (assembly GCA_027356675.1). The sequence goes on from DAHVXO010000009.1 coordinate 7,526, forward strand.
ATTGTGCAGGAGTCAACCGATGAGATCATCCGGCTTGTCGTCGCCTACAAGCGTTCCATTCGCCCGGCGTGACCCTGGGGGCCTCGGATGACCGCTCTCTGAGGGGGACGGACTTTGGACCTCGCAACGATCGTGGGAATGGCAACCGGCCTGTTCATCATCGCGTATGCGATCATCTCCGGTGGTTCGCTCGTAGACTTCGTCAGTATCCCGTCTGTCCTGGTCACGCTGGGGGGAACCCTGGTAGCCACAGTCATCAGCTATCCCCTGCCGAAGCTCAGAGCGCTGCTGCAACTCGCACGCACCATGCTGAAGCCCCGGGCGGAGGACGTCAGTGAACGGGTGGATACGCTGACGGGTTACGCCGTGATCGCCCGCCGCGAGGGCATCTTGGCCCTCGAGGGCATGGAAGGCACAGAGACGGACCCGTTCCTCCACAAGGCCTTGCATCTGGCGGTGGATGGCACTGACGTCGACGTGATCCGAGCGGTCCTGGAGACCGACCTGGCGTTCCTCGAAGAACGGCACAAGGCGGCAGCCGGCCTCTTTGAGGCCATAGCCACCTACGCTCCGGCCTTCGGCATGATCGGTTCGCTGATCGGCCTCATCCAGTTGCTGAAGCGGCTGGATGGGGGCGGCATCGGACCCGCCATATCCCTGGCCCTGCTCAGCACGCTCTACGGGGTCCTGCTGGCGAACCTGGTCTGCCTGCCGGTCGCAGCCAAGCTCCGGATGCACAGTGGTGATGAGATCCTCCGCAAAGAAGTGGTGATCGAAGGAATCCTTGCCATT
>DAHVXO010000016.1 GCA_027356675.1 Symbiobacteriaceae bacterium
AATACGAGGGCCTTTGGGACCTGTCTTATTCAGTTCGACAGTTTCCGGACCGGTCTGTGGGTATCCGCACGCTTTGTTTACGCTTTGCTGAACCGACATTCCTTTTCGGGACCGCCACAACGACTCCTGCTCGCGAATCGCTTCCACATGTTGTCGCGCAACGCGTACAACGCGCTCCAGACAACGGCTCGACGGGTATACTGACGACGCGACTCACATGAATGTTCCCGGGTTCACCACATTTTTCTTGAATTCCTATGCCTGCATCGCGCACGGGGAGCCGCCGGCTGAAATGCACAACGGAAAAGCGCCGCCCTACGGCAGCGCTTTTCCGTATGACCTCAACATTATCTATCATAGAATAGAACCATTACGGAACCATTATCCCAAGGGAGGACACCCCTGTCAACGGCGGACGGCTACCATTTTGATCATGAAGCACTGGCTGCAGACGGCTGCGGCTGCTTGGGCGGCGCCCCAGCCCCCAACACCCGCTTGACCATCTCATGCTCCCGGCTGAGCCGGCACGCGGTGGTCGGGAACAACTCATCCTTTGGGTTAGGCACCTTGTAGGTCTCAATGATACCCTCGGAGATCGCCTGGTTGACCAGTTCGTACGTCTTGCGGTCCACGATGTCGGACCCCGCGAGCACCCGCAGGAAATACTTGAGCCCGACGAACGGCTTGCCATACTCGGCGGTATCCAGCCGGCGGATCATCATCTCCATGTCGTACATGGCCGGCGGCAGAATCCCCAGGATCGCCTCCACCGTCGTGAAGAAGTTGACGAAGGACATCACATCCTTGCTCATGGTCTTCTCCACGGCCACCACATGTACTTGCTTGCCCCGGGCCCGCAGTTTGCGGATTACCTGGATCATATCCCGGTCGCCGCACACGAGGATAAACACCTCGATGTCCGGCCGGTTGTACATGAGCTCCAGTGCGTCGAGGCTCATCTCGATGTCAGCCGCGTTCTTGCGGGTGCCATCCTCGTAGTTCTTTGAGAAGACATGCCGTGGTTCCACGCTGCGCCGCTGCAGCTCCGAGAGCAGGCCGCGGAACTCGTCGTGGTCGAAGTCGGCATATGCCTGCATGAGGCAGACAGGACCACCGTCATGCTTGTGTTCGCCCAACTCCCTGAGGCTGTTGATTAGCTTTTCGGTATCCGGTGTTGTCCCATACTGTTGCTTCATGCTCCAGTAGATGTTCTCGTAATCCATAAAGATCACGCTGTTCAACAGGGTCCCTCCTTTATTACGGATCCACCCGGCAGCGGGTATCCTCGCTTCTAGCTTTGGCCTACGGCTGCCCTTCCATACCTGGGTTCTGTGATAGCATACGAAAAGGGGGCAGGCGGTGCTACCGGCCTGCCCCCTGATGAGTTTTGGTCTACTTCCGCTTACGCTTGGGCTTCCTGGGCTCAGGCAGCACCCGCGGGAGCAGATAGATCCAAGGCCCAACGTTCAGGAAGAAGGACACAATAATTCCCTGCCTCGTATTCGGGTACAGCCAACTCTTGAGGACGCCCGGCACGACATCCCAATAGAAGGGCACGATGACGCCGACGGCACAGACCACCGCTGTCACGATGGCCCAAGGGTTGCGATGCTTGCGATACAGCGCGATGCCGACGAAAGTGCCGACCACGCCAATCAGACGGAACAACACGGCTGCACGATCAATCCATTCCATCGAAGAAGCTCCCTCCACTGCTGCGTCGTTCGGCAGCGGATGCCCGTGGGCATCCACTTGAAGTATCTATCCGTGGATACTTCTTTATTCTTTGCCATTTTATGTAGGAATTCCTTCCAACCCGGCAAATATTTTCTGCACTCGGCGCCCTCCGCCTCAGGCGTCTAGCATTCGCTTGACCTGCTCAGCGACCTCCCTGGGCACAAACAGCAGGTACCGGCTCACAGGCTCCACCGTGATGGGGCGGAGCACATCGGACAGTTCACTCACTTCGTGCAGGGACGGCGGTCTTGTCCAATCCAGGAGAATCTGAATCGGTGGCGACCCGCCCTCCGGGCGGGCTACATAGTAGGAATAGGCCACGTTGGCTGTCTGGTCGATGTGCTGGTAGTATCGGGGCTCCGTGAACCCGCGATCCCTGAGAATGCGCTCGATCTCGTCCTGCCGTTCGAGCACCCGCTCCCGCCGCTCGTCTAGCCGGATGCCGGTAAAGAGCCTGCGGTTGATGAAGCGGTCACTCAGATCGGCCAGAACAGGGTCGGCGGATTCGGTCCAGCGCTTGATGGCGTAGAGCGCATCGGTCTCATCCAGCCGGAGATACTCGACCAAGGCCATCGGCCGCCCCGCCAGAATGGGTGCCAAGGCAGGCGGCACGAACCCCAATGCGTCGCCGTTTCCGGAGCGGACCAGATCGACCGCACGGACCAGCATCTTCTCCAGGATGGTCTCAATCGAACGGGTGGCCTTATGGAAGTATACGTTCCAGTACATAAAATAGCGGGCGAGGAGAAACTCTTCGGCCGAGTGGATACCCTTATCCGTCAGGACCACATGGCCCTCGAAGACGGTAATCGTCTGGATCAGCCGGTCCAGGTCAAATCTGCCGTAGGTGACACCACACATGTGACTGTCGCGTAGGAGATAATCCATCCGGTCGACATCAAGTTGGCTGGAGATCAGCTCCTTCAGGAACGGCGGGCCATCCCACGTCCCGTTGATGATCGCTGCAATTCGCGCCGGCCACGCCGGATTCCGTTCAGCCAGGATGCCGTGAATAGTCGATTCCGGACTGGCAACAATCCGTTCCACCCACCGTTCGTGGTGGATGCCGGTCAGCTTCTCAAACAGGTGCGAGAAGGGACCATGGCCGATGTCGTGCAGCAAGGCGGCGCAGCAGGCCATGGCTTGCTCATCCCCGCTGATCTGCACCAGACCCCGGTCCGTGAGGTGCCGCAGGACGCGGTTCATGAGGTGGTAAACCCCCAGGGAGTGGGCAAACCGGGTGTGCTCGGCTCCCGGGTACGAGGTGAAGGAAGTCCCCAACTGCCGAATGCGCCTCAAGCGCTGGAATTCGGGGCTTTGGATGATCGCAAATACGGTAGGGTCCGTCACGGAGATGTTGCCGTGGACGGGGTCCCGAAATACGTATTCCTTCACAAAAAGGCTCCCTTTCCCGAGTCGCGGTGGCTTCATTTTAGCAGATACGAACAGGCCGGGGTAGCCACCCCGGCCGAACTCGCCTCAGACTCGCCGGAAAATGAAGTGAAACTCGCTGCTGGTGGCGGATTGCAGTTGGATGCCCAGAACCTGCTGCAGGGCCGGCGTGAGCCTTAACCAGAGCCGCCCGGCCACCAGGTCGAAATCTGTCGTGAAGTGACTGCCGTCGCCCGTAAACAGCCGGATGCCGCCGCCATCAACCGGCGCCCAGTAGAGGTTGCGGGCGAACAGGGCGTTGAAGGCTCCCAGCGAGATGTACGGACTGCGCGGGTGCGGAAACATGTAGGCATAACCCGTGGGGTTGCCGTCGAGGTAGAGAAGGATCGCAGTGCCACCGGTCTGCGCGTCCAGGAAGGCCACGCTGCCCGGCGAGGGCGGGGGCGGACCGCTGGCCGGGTTTTCGGGCTGGGGGGCGGGCACGGGTGGGGTAGGCTTCGGGGTCGGGTTCGCCCGCGGTGGGGTCGGGGCAGGTCGTGCTGGTGGCGGTGGAGGGGTCGTGGGAACTGGCGCCGGCGGCGGCGCACCCCCTCCTCCCGCCGCGATCTGCTGTCGCCTCGCTTCGGCATTGCGCCGGGACTCCGCGAGGTCGGGGTCTATGGGCGCCCCCACCACGGCCCCGGTGTTCGGCCGGGAAGGCTGGGCCCCCGGCCCTGCTGGCTCCGGCGGAAGCTCCGAGCCCACCTGGACCCCGGCTCTGGCAAACCCGAGATCGGCACTGACGGGGTGGGCGGGCTTCAGGAATGCAGGCATGATTTCGGCCGGCATCAGACCTGCCTTCCAGGCGACGACCCCCGCCAGGACAGCGGCAGCCAGGGCCACGCCCCCAACTGCGCCCCAGCGTTTGGCCCGCTCCAGGACGGGATTCGGCGGCGGCGGTACGACGAATTTCCGGAACCCATCCTGGGATTTCGGCAAGGCCCAAGGCCGGTCATCCGTGGGAATGAATGGGCCGCCAATCGGTACCTTCCGATACTCCAGCGACAGTGACTCCTTTGGCGGCGCCTGGTCTACGTTGACCACCGGGACATCCCGGATTGGCATCGCCTCTCCCTGCCTGGGCACAGGCCCAAGCGGCCGGACCGGGTCGGACGGCGTAGGCAACACCCACACCCGGGGCGGCTGGGGCGCTTGCGTGGCCACCCTGGCCACCGACGGCTCCGGGGGCCGGCCCGCCACCCGGGCGGCCGCGGCTAATTGGTCCCGCTGCTGGGCGATTAGCTGGATCAGCGAGCGAAACTCATGCTCACTCCCGGCCCGCTCCACGTCGGCGCGCACGGCGCCCAGGGACTCATACGAGCGCCCAAGGCATTTGATCAAGATGAATTGGAGCGCCGCGGAGGCGCCCTGGGGGATTCGGGTTACCTGCACCCGAGTACGCCGGGCCGCCTGCCCTGTCATGAGCCAATAAAGTAACACCCCGAACGGATGGACGCCCAGCGGCACCGACGCATTCATACGCGCCTCCGGCGCGTGTGCCAGCGCCGGATAGTCCAACACCCAGCGATTCAAACGGTCCCGCTTGATGCACGACGGGTCCAGGTACGACGGCACCACAGGCGGCTCCAGCGCGACAAGGCTTGTAAGTCCGTCGAGCACGCTGAGCAGCACAGCCAGAATATCCTGCTCGGACAAGCGTCCCCGGTTGCGGAGGTCCTCCAGGGTCTCGCCTTCGGGTATCGTCCCCGTGAGCCAGCGCACGTCACTTTCGACCAGAGTCTCCAGCATGGGTGGCAGGCTGGGATGGGTGTATGGCTCCGGCGTGCCCCCAGCCGGCTCCTCGATCAGGTAGACCACCTGGCCTGTGCGGCGGTCCTGGGCCGTGAAGAACCGGCGGCCGGCCCATGCGTTCTGCTGCATCACCGTATACTGATTGAGCAAGACTCCCCATCCCCCCAGGCGGAGCGGATTTCACCCCTCTGTTAACTAATACGGCCATGGTTTGACTTGGTTCGAAGTCGACGGAAAAAAGCCCGGGGAACATCCCCGGGCTTCAGATTCAGTTCCGGACTAGAGCGACGCTGCTTCGGCTGCCGTGCGAACGTCCCGATACGCAAGCGCCGCCCGGATGAAATCCCGGAACAGCGGATGCGGCCGGTTCGGGCGGCTGCGGAACTCGGGATGGTACTGCACCCCCACAAACCAGGGGTGATCCGCCAATTCCATGACCTCGACCAGATTGCCCTCCCGCCACACGCCGACCGGCTTGAGCCCCACGGCCTTCAGCCGCTCCAGGTAGGCGTTGTTAACCTCCCAGCGGTGGCGGTGGCGCTCATGCACCAAATCCTGGCCATAGGCCGCCTGCGCCGTGGACCCGGGCTCGAGGGTGCAAGGGTAAGCGCCCAACCGCATGGTTCCGCCGAGGTTGGTGACCTCTTTCTGGGCGGCCATCAGATCGATCACCGGCTCCTTGCACTCCTGGATGAACTCGGTGGAGTTAGCCTTGGCCAACCCCAGGAGGCTGCGCGAAATCTCAATGACCGCGCACTGCATGCCCATGCAGATCCCGAAGAACGGGACCTTGTTCGTGCGGGCATAGCGCACCGAGTTGATCTTGCCTTCAATCCCACGGTAACCAAACCCGCCTGGCACCAGGATCCCGTCCATCTGCGACAGGAAGAGGGCCAGATTCTCGTCGGCATTCCCGTTCTCGAGCTTCTCGCTGTCGACCCAGTGAATGCGAACCCGGGCGTCATTATGGATACCCGCATGGTTCAGGGACTCAACCACACTCAGGTAGGCGTCTTCAAGCACAACATACTTGCCCACGAGGGCGATGTCGCATGTCCGGCTCGGTTCAGTGGCGTAGTGGACCATCTGCCGCCACTCGTCAAGGTCAGGGGCCTGGTTCTCCAGACCCAGGCGCTGGCAAGCGATGTTTGCGAGGCCCTCCGCTTCCATGACAAGCGGCACTTTATAGATGCTATCAAGGTCGACGTTCTGGATCACGGCCTCGGGGGCCACATCGCAGAACAGGGCGATTTTCTCGCGCAGTTCCTTCGGGATCTCCTGCTCCGACCGGCAGACGATCACATCCGGCTGAATGCCGATGCTCCGCAGTTCGCGCACGCTGTGCTGCGTGGGCTTGGTCTTCATCTCGCCGGAGGCCGAAATGTAGGGCACCAGGGTGACGTGGATAAACAGCACATCTTCCCGATGCGGGACCTCATGGCGGAATTGCCGCAGCGCTTCGAGAAACGGCAGGCTCTCGATATCGCCCACGGTGCCGCCGACTTCGACAACGACCACGTCCGCCTGGGTATCATCGGTCACCCGATGAATGGTGGACTTGATCTCATTGGTGATGTGCGGGATGACCTGCACCGTTCCACCCAGATAGTCCCCCCGGCGCTCCTTGGCGATCACCGAGGAGTACACCTTGCCGGTCGTAACGTTGTTGACCTTGCTAAGGTTCACATCCATGAATCGCTCGTAGTGACCGAGGTCGAGATCGCACTCAGCGCCGTCGTCGGTCACGAAGACTTCGCCATGCTGGATGGGGTTCATGGTTCCCGGGTCCACGTTGATGTAAGGGTCAAATTTAAGGGCGGTGACCCTATAGCCCCGACTCTTGATGAGCCGGCCCAGGGACGCCGCCGTAATGCCCTTACCGAGACCAGAGACCACGCCACCGGTAACGAAGATGAACTTGGCCATTTCTGTGCCCTCCTCTGATAGTTGGGCTGCCCGAGTGCACATATATCGGTTAGCGTTTGTGGAGTGAGTTCCTGCCTTGTGCGTGCAAGCACTTGTCCATTTTAGCCAGCCAAATTAACAGTGTCAAGGCACATTGGAAAGGCCGGCGGAAGATCCGCCGGCAAAAGGGTTTAGTCCTCGTCGCCGTAGTAGTCGTCGGACTCGTTCTCGTAGACCTCTTCGGTCTCTTCAGCCGACACTTCGTCCTCTTCGTCTTCCTGCTCAAAGCCATCTTCTTCGTCTTCCTCGTCCGCCCGGAGATCGGGACGGTTACGAGACGGAGCCGCTGCCGGTTCCGATCGGATTTTGATGACCTTCGCATTCCTCGGCTGCCATTCCCGCAGTCCCCACTCGCCGCTGCCCTGATGCAGGAACCGTGAGTCAAGGTTAATTTCAGTGTGCATTTGTGCGATTAAACGACCGGGGTTCTCCTGGCTAATCGACTTCACCCGCATAATCTCAGTGATGAGTTCCTTGAAGTGAATCGACTGGCCCCGGTTCTTCAAGATGAAGTACGCAAGGTCGGTCACCGACATATCAGGCCGCATCTCATGAGGCAACCCCATTTATTCATCACGCTCCCATTTTCCACGCCTCGCCCAATAAACCACAGGGTAGATCCCGCCACCGCCATGTCGCGGCGGAATTTAATCGTTTAGACGTGTTTTGCTCACAAAGAGTTCGGTCGCAGCGATAGAAATCTGCGGGTAATGTTTAGTTTGTGCGAGTCAGTTGTCGGCACACGCCCAACCTATGCCGGGCCAGCAGAAAAGGCACCTACCGGCGGTGCCTCTTTTCGACCTATGCCATCATTCCATGACGAATCAGCAACTCCAGCAGGATAAAGCCGGCTACTTGCGAGGGCACGGTGCCCGGTCCAAACCCGGCGTCGTAGCCCAACTCCACGGCCAGTTCGTGCGTGATGCGGGGACCGCCGGCCACCAGAATCAGCTGGTCTCGGAGCCCTTCGGCCTCCAGCAGGTCCACAAGTTGCGTCAGATTATGCAGGTGGATGTTCTTCTGCGTGACCACCTGACTGACTAAAATGGCGTCGGCGTTGGTCTCCCGGGCCTTGGCCACCAGCACCTCGTTGGGCACCTGGCTGCCCAGGTTGTGCGCAACGAACTCGCTGTACCGTTCGAGGCCATAGTCCCCGTGGTAGCCTTTCATATTGAGGATGGCGTCAAGACCGACCGTGTGCGCATCTGTCCCCGTGCAGGCACCGAGCACCGTGATCTTGCGACCCAGCCTGGATCGCGTCATCTCGTTGATCTGCTCCATGTCCCAGGTGGGAATGTTCGCCTCGGGCACATCAATCAGGCTGAGATCAATCGGCTCCTCGACCTTCGCATAGACAACGAAGAAGGTGTATCCACCGCCAAGGTCCTTCATGAAGGCGATTTGCGGATTCTCCAGGTTCATGCCCTTGCAGAGCTGCTTGGCCGCCTGGCGGGCGATTCCGCCGGCCTTGACCGGTAACGTGAAGGAGAGCTGCACCGCGCCATCGTTGGTCGTATCACCGTAAGGCTTGATCAGTTGCGGTTCTACGGACGCAGCGGTCTCCGGCCAAAGTCTAGCGTGCATCGATGGGCTCTCCTTTCAGGGCCAGTGCGAAAAATGGGTTCAGATACGCCGGGCCCTTGGCCGTTACGCCTTCCAGGCCCTTTCCGCCATCCGGGCGCCGTGTGACCCGCCCGAAGACCCCCTGACCGATTGACTCCATCAGCCCTGTGCGGGAGATGTGTTCGAGCAGGTCCACCGACCGGTGCAGCACCTCCGCAGCCCGGGTCTCCACCCGGCCGCCCTGCTTGAACTCAATCTCCTCACCGAGATGTTTGGCGTAACCGAAGACATACCGGGCGTTCTCGATGGCGAGGTAGCGATCGTGGAGGAAGGGTGTGTGGATCGCCTCGGTCAGGATGCCAATCAGATGGATGTGCTGGCCCGTTGCCACGCTGGTCAGGTTGAACAGCCCATCCATCAGATGCCCCATGAAGATGTTACCGGTCATGTGGCGTGTGGGCGGCATGTACTTCAGGGGCGCGGCCGGAAAACAGGCGCGGGAAAGCAAGGCATCAGCCATCTCATAGAGGAGGCCATCCTCCTGGCGCGGGTCCATCTCAAAGGCATGTCCCAGGCCGATTTGCTCATCCGGCATACCAGAGCGGTGGGCAAACTGCTCATTGATGAACTGCGAGGCAACGACGGTGTGGGCGGCCTCGTAGGCGTCGTCCGTGGTGAGGTAGTTGTCCTCGCCGGTGTTGATGATAATCCCGGCTCGCGCCTGAATCATGCGG
>DAHVXO010000017.1 GCA_027356675.1 Symbiobacteriaceae bacterium
TGTTGGACACGTCGTTGGCCGCAGCCCCACGGATACTCTCGTTTAGGAGACCATCCTTGGTGTAGTGCTCGCAGACGATGACCCCGGCATCCCGGTCCAGCAGCACGAGAAAGAACCCCTCCGGGTCATTCACCCACTCCCGATTGCTGAGGCGCTGGGCTTCCACCACCTTCGGCATGTGTACCTTGGTTGGGAGGGCCGGTGGAGCACCCGTGGGCTGAGCCAACGCCTCCACAACCTCGGCCAGCCGGGGCACGTCTCGGGTCCCGATCTCGTCAATCACCGTGATCCGTTGCCGGATGGCCGTCAGTTCTTCGTCGGTGACGTTCCTCAATACCGGCCGGGGCCCAAGAGCCCCGGTGATCCGCCGGTTATCATCTACGCCGTTATCCTTGAGGGAGAGCAGGGCCTGACCGGCCCTGTGGCCACGGGAGTCCCGCCCGCACAGGATCAGAAAGCTAATGTTGGGGTTGGAGATAAGGTTGCGGATGACCCGCTCAATGCCAAGGTTCTCGGTGGAGAGCGGCCCGACAATGGCCGCCTTCTCCAGTAGTCCTTCCGACTTCAGTTCGCCGGGGAGCTCTGTATCGGCCAACGTGCAGATCGCCACCCGGCTGGCAGGGTTGCCGATCAGGTAGTCGCCCTCCACCGGCGGCCACTTGGGCGCAGCCTCCGGCTGCGCTGGCTTCGTCCCTCAGGTATCCCCGCAGTCGCAGGGAGCTGTCGGCGGTGCCGTAACCACGGGGTTTGCGTCCTGGCCTTCCGCGCTCCGGAGCAGGGCACTGAACTGGTTGTATGGTTCGATTGGGAGGCAGACTTCGCACCCCAGGCAACGATGCCGCTTCTTGTTCCCTTCCTCAAGCCACGGTTGCATGTCGGCCTGAGCCGCCTCGGCCTCGGGAGTCCCGACCTGAGCGAGATCCCCCTGAATCGCTTCCAGCACGTTCAGGAGGCATTCACAGCCAGTGCACTTCTTGACCTTCCGCACCTGGTCCAACTCCTGGCGAACTTGTTGGACAACCTTATCGAAATCAGGCATGCGCGGTGACCTCCTTTCCCGACCTCTGTTGTATCAAGTTTTTTTGTTATAGAGGAGCAATGAGGCCTAAGAGTAGCCCGTGGGGTTACCCTACTCCGCCAGTGCCTTCAATTGCTCCAGTACTGCTGGATTTCGCAGGCTGTAATGACTCCAGGTGCCGTAGGTCTCCCGGTTCACGAGTCCCGCCTTAAGCAGTACCTTCAGGTGGTATGAAACCTTGGACTGGGCCAGGCCCAGCAGTTCCTCAAACTCGCAGGTGCAGAGGTCCGGGTACTGCTGTAGCAGACGGATCGTCTGAACGCGGATGGGGTCACTGAGTGCCTTGGCAACCGTCGCAAGATGTGCGATATCCGACTCGGGAAGCAACTGAAGGTCCCCTCGCCGGACCCGCGGAATCTCGGTATAGCACTGATCGGTCTTACAGTGATCCATGGGAGTCACCGCTCTTAATCAACTTTGATTGATTTAATCCACAGTGCTAATGTGCATCTCTGCCCTGGAAAACTCAACAAGGTTTTGGGTCGCTGCTATCGTCCTGTGATATTGTCACCGGTAATCGTTCTGTGATTTTGTCACCTTATGGAGACGAACAAGATCACCTTGACCAGAGACGAGAACCGGAGACTCCTGATCCTGAGCAAGATCCAGGAAGGGATCTACACCGTGCGGGAAGCCGCGGGGCTCTTGGGCCTCTCCCTGCGGCAGTCAAAGCGCCTGCTGGCCCGCTTCCGCCAGGAGGGGGCCGCCGCCCTGGCCCACGGCAACCGGGGCCGCAAGCCCAAGCATGCGCTGCCTCAGCCTGTGCAGGAACGCGTCCTCGACCTGGCCCAGACCACTTATAGGGGGGTGAACTACCAGCACCTGGCCGAACTGCTGGCTGAGCGGGAAGGGCTAGCGCTGTCCCGCGCCTCCGTTCGCCGCGTCTTGCTTGGGGCAGGCATTCGCAGCTCCCATACCCGTCGGCCGCCCAAACATCACAGCCGCCGGGAACGCATGCCTCAATTTGGTATGCTGCTCCAGATCGACGCCAGCCATCACCCGTGGTTCGAAGACCGCGGACCAAAGCTCGCCCTTATCGGTGCTGTGGATGACGCCACTGGCCAGGTCATCGCCGCCCACTTTCAAGCCCGTGAAGACTCCGCCGGCTACTTCCGGCTCCTGCAGGATGTCCTGCGCCATCACGGCATTCCTCTGGCCCTCTACTCCGACCGCCACAGCATCTTCACCCACGGGAATACGCACCGCCGTTCCCTGGAGGAGGAGCTGGCCGGAACCCAGGACCCCACACAGTTTGGCCGGATTCTCCGCGACCTCGGCATTCAGTCCATCCTTGCCCGCAGCCCCCAGGCCAAAGGCCGTGTCGAACGCACCTGGGAGACCCTGCAGGACCGACTGGTCGTCGAACTGCGCCTGGCCGGCGTGTCTACCCTTGATGATGCCAACCGTTTCCTAGAGGGCTTCATACCCCGCTTTAACAAGCGGTTTGCTGTGGCTCCCGCTGATCCTGGCGTTGCCTTCCGCGACGTCCCCGCTGACTTCTCCTGGGATGACGTGTTCAGCTTCCGGGCTAGGCGCAAGGTGGCTGCCGACAACACCCTGTCCCTGGCGGGGCGCATCCTCTCCATTCCGCCGGGCCCCTCTCGTACCAGCTACGCTCGGGCGACCGTCGAGGTCTACGAGCACCTGAATGGCGCCTGGTCCGTGTTCTACAAGGGCCTGCTCCTGGTCCGTTGCGAAACGCCGCAGGACCTTCCGACCACACGAACCAAGCCGACACCAGAACCAAAGCCAAAGGCTCCCGCAAAGCCCACCGTCCACCCCGCCGCACACAACCACCCATGGCGCAAGGACATCGAAGGCTATCTCCGGTTGAAGGAAGCCCGTGCGCTGGGCGGCGTCACCATCGCCGGCAGCTGGCTCGGCCAGAGATTATGGTCTGGCGGCGGAGGCATACGGCTGAAGCTCGGCTGGAGAGCTTCCGGACCGGGACCGGGCACCGGCGACGGCTGCCGGCTGCAGGCAGCTAGCAGAAGCAGGGATAGCGACAGAAGGACAACGGCTGGACGGCGCAAGTTTTGACGCATTGCAAATTCAAACTCCTCTCTGGATGGAAATCTACTCATGCGCGTCCATTCCGCCGTCACACCTCCCATAATCCTGCCTCCAACCATGCACATGCGTTCTACAACCCCGAATAAAAAAGACGACGATGTATATGTGTACATCGTCGTCTGATTGCTGTTCCGTGGCTGAACGAGACTATGCTCGTTCCTACAGCACTACCCCAATCAACACGCCTTCCAGCCGCACTCCTTGCAGGTGGCGCAGCCCATCTCGGGCACAACCGCCACCTTCCCGCATTCCGGGCAGATGCCCAGCGACAGGCCGGAGCTGTACTCCTCCTCCTCCTGGAGGTACTTCTGCTCGAGGAACTTGGCGATGGCGTCGGGCAT
>DAHVXO010000051.1 GCA_027356675.1 Symbiobacteriaceae bacterium
TGATTCGTAATCAGCAGGTCAAGGGTTCGAGTCCCTTCATCGGCTCCAGCGAAAAACCCGTGGGTAACCACGGGTTTTTCGATTTCGTCGACACAGAACGCCAGATATCGCCAACACCCCTATGGTAGGCTGACGGACGGAACCTACGAAGCCGTTTCGGGAAAGGGGTGTCCACCGCTTTGCGATCCAACCTGTGGGTACGGAAGACTGTGGCCGCCCTGATGGTGTTGGTGGCCAGTTTGTTGGGTGTTGTGGGTGCTGGAGGACCATTGGTCTGTGGGGTCAGCCCAGCCGCGGCTACGCTGAAATTGGATGAGGACCAGGCGGCCGTGTCGATGGCGGCGGCCCTACCGGACCCGGAGGATCCGGATGCAGAACTCGCCTTATGGCGACAGACCCGCCGGCCGTATCGTAAACGAGCCGCACCGATCGATGATTTGGTCCCCGAAGTGTACCGGGACCTGGTGCGAACGGTGGCCGACCGGTATCAGATGGACGCTCGCATCCTGGCAGCCGTGGGGACCGTGGAGAGCCAGTGGTACTCTGCTGCGGTCGGCTCCCACGGAGACAGCGGGCTCATGCAGATTCTGCCCGAGACGGCGAGTTGGATCGCCGACCGCCTTGGGTTCTCACAGTATGATCTGCGGGACCCGCTGACCAATCTGACCATGGGCGCTTGGTATCTAGATGTCCTCCATACGGAGTACGGCAGTTGGGAGCAGGCGCTTGCCGTATACAACGGTGGCCCCCGGGCTGCTCCGAAAGGGGCCGACCACCCGTATACGGTACGCGTCCTAAACGTTTACGGCCACCCCTTTGACTGAGCACGCCGAAAGCAGAGGCGAAGGCCTCCGCTCTCGGCGTGCTTCGCAGGACGCGTGCGTCAGGGCAGATAGGCACGCGGGTTACGGGGCGAGCTGTTGACCAGGACTTCCAGGTGCAAATGGGGTCCCGTCGAATTGCCGGTGCTCCCGACGAAAATGACCGGGTCTCCCTGCGCCACGGCCTGCCCCACATGCACGAGCAATGAACTGGCGTGGGCATAGCGGGTCTTCAGCCCCTTGCCGTGGTCAAGGATAACGCTGTAACCATAGCCGCCATCCCAGCCGGCAAACGTCACTGTGCCCGCCCTGACCGCCACAGCGGGCGTCCCGGTCGTCACTGCGATGTCGAGCCCTGGATGAAAGCCGTCCTCGCGCGGGCCGAATTCGCTAAAAAACCGCCCACCGCTGACGGGCCACACCCATCCCACCCGGTTGGCCGGAGGATCCGGCTGGGCGCTGGACACGTCCTGCGTGGCCCGCCGGGGATTGTCCCCCCGGCTGGCAACTACGGCACGTGCTCTGGCCCCAGGAAGGAAGAGTACAGTCCCCGGCTCCAGCGTGGATTCCGTAGATAAATCGTTTACCTGTAGAATCTGATCCACCGGCACGCCGTATGTCAGTGCTAGTTGGTCCAGCGTATCACCGGTCTGCGACCGCCGTGCGACGCCCGCAAAGTCCTTTACAATGGTTAAGGTCTGGCCCGGGCGCAGGTTTTGGCTGCTCGCGTCCGGGTTCAAGGCCTGAATTGTACCTGTATCGCTCCCAAAGCGGTTCGCGATGAGCCAGAGCGAATCACCCGGCTGGATCTCGTACTCCGTAGTGGCCGGTCGTGAAGGGCGCGCTTGAAAGCGCCGCAGACGATCCGGTCTGGTGTACTCGTCTGTCGCTTCAACGGCAGGGGTGGTTCTGTTGAGGGACTGGAAGGGCTGCCCCGGCGCTGCCCCAGCCGTGGTGTCTGTTACCCGCGCCGCTTTATCCACCCGCATTGCAAGGAGCCCGGTGACGACTCCAATGAACAGGCCCCCGGCCAGACCGCTGGCGGCCAAACGG
Source organism: Symbiobacteriaceae bacterium (assembly GCA_027356675.1). Next base: position 1,875 of record DAHVXO010000051.1, read on the forward strand.
TGCACCGGGCGCGTCACAACCCGCTTAATCAATCCTCACCTCGTTCACATAATGGTCAATGAGACTGGGATCAAGTTCATTCTGCCCAGGGTTACGGTCGACCAAACAGTCCTGGTGGGAATATGTCGAACCTGTGTCATTCATTTGGAGGGATTCTTGGAGTGCACGGCGAAATCTCAGTTGCCTTGTGCGCACCTGTCGGTGGAGGTGGTGCCGTTGCCCCGTCGACCCCTCGTTCTCATCAGCGTAGCAATGGCCATCCTATTCGGCATTGTTGCCGACCTGGGTTGGCGAGCTTATACCAAACCCCGATTCGCAGTTGCGGTCGCGGGCCGTACCCTCGGAGCGCTGAAGAACCCCGCCGTTGCGAAAGCAGCGTTGGACGCCGTCATGGCTCAAGTAACCCCCGAGATGGAAGTCCAGGTGAATTTGCCGGACAAGTTCATGGTGAGGCCGCTAGATCCCGGTGAGCGATTGCCCGTAGCCACCGCTGAGGCCATTCAGGGGGCGCTCTTGAGCATCATTCCTTCGCTGTCCAACGCGACGGCGATCACAGTAAACGGTAGAGACATCGTTGCGGTGGCCGATGCCAAGACGGCGCAGATGGTTCGTGACTCCATTCTGGACGATTACAAGGGTACCATTTTAAGGGACGCCAGTTCGGTCGAGCAGCTCAAGTTCCAGGAGACGATCGCCTGGCGGGCGAAACTGGTCAAGAGCGATAGTGTGCGCACGGCCCAGGAGGCCATCAACATTCTGAAGCTCGGCACGGACAAGTTGGTGACCTACGTGGTCAAGTCCGGCGATACCGGCTGGGACATCGCCCGTTCATACAGCCTGACCACCGACCAGTTAGCCAAAGCAAATCCGGCTGCGAACATCGAAAACCTCCAGATTGGTCAGGCGCTCAACGTGCAGCTAAAGGAGCCGTACGTACATACCCAGTCCGTCTCCATCCGCATGGTGAAAGAGTCCATACCTTTCAGCGAGCAGGTCCAGAAGGACGCGAATCTGTGGCCGTGGCAGTACGAGGTTGTCACTCCTGGCATTCCCGGCGTACGGCAACTCAAGATCCGCGACTACCGTGAAAGTGGGCAAATCGTCAAGAGCGACGTCCTCGCCAACGACGTGCTGGAGCAGCCAAAGCCTCAGGTTGCCAAGCAGGGGACCAAGCAGGTCCCGGACTTGGGCACCGGTTCCCTGGTTTACCCGGTGGTCGGCGTGCTCACTTCAACGTTTGGCCCACGCTGGGGTTCGTTCCACAGTGGGATTGATATCGCCGCTCAGATGGGTACACCGGTGCTCGCCGCGGACAGCGGCATGGTCACCTTCCGCGGTTGGTTCGGCAACTATGGCTACCTGCTCAAGGTCGACCACGGCGGTGGCAAGGAGACCTGGTACGGGCACCTGAACGCCTTCAACGTGAGTCTGGGTGCTACGGTTAAGAAGGGTGAAGCGATCGGGTTCGTCGGAAACACCGGGTTCTCCACAGGACCTCACCTGCACTATGAAGTGCACATCGACGGTGATGCGGTCAATCCGTTGAAGTTTTATCTATAGGAACACGCCACCTGGTTGGGAAACCGGGTGGTTTTCTTTTGGCGCCTGGCCGACAGGACCACGGTCAATTGAGTATATGGTCCGTTCGGCGTCCTCATGCCATGCAGAAGGAGAACAACGGCATTTGGCGAACCCATTATCACCCCCCTTGGACTGGTGAACGGCCGGTGTTCGCTACAATGTCTCCGAAGGAGGGCATGGGATGGGAAAACCTAGGGAAGCCAGAAACACCGCTGACGTGATCCGAGCGTTCCTGGACAACCATCAGCCCAAGCTTCCGGAGGCCCGTGGATTCCTCCAGTTTTTGCTCGCGAAGGAGGACATCCTGCGCCGACTCGAACTGGTCACTGACCTGTCGGACCACCGCTACGCGATTCTGGTATCAGCCAAGGCTTCGGGTACATGGCCGTTCTTCTACCGCAGGGGTGAGCGCTACTTCCACAGGACCTCGCAGGCCGTGATTGAGCTCATGAAATTCGTTCCCGATCAGATCTTCCTGTGCCTCTCCACAACGCCGCCAACTTGGACCACTGAACGCCAGGAGTTCTTGGACACGCTGTTGCGCTGGCATGACGAGGTCTTCACGGGGGAGGTCGAGCGGATCTCCAAGCGGCAAAACCTCCTAGAGAAGATCGATGAGGCCCTGTCTACCGGGGATCGTGGTTCCTTTGAGCAGTTGACAGAGGAACTGAGGGAGCTTAGCTAGACACCTTCACAGCGAGCGGCCACCCCGTTACGGGTGGCCGCTCGTGTGCGTTCACTGGCTTGGAAGGGCCGCCAATGATTGCTGATGTTCACATAACGTTGTGCTCCCTTATACTAAACGCGACAGGCCTTTATATAAAAATATGCGAATAGGTGATGGAATAACGCATGAAACTGGGGATGAAGGGCCCTGCAAGGATTCTGGTGGCACTTGCTCCGTTGCTTGCCCTTTCAGCCCTGGTCTGGTATTGGCAACAGGCTCGGGAGATGGTCTATGGCGCAATTCGCGAGCATGCCAAGACCCAGGCACTCACGGCTCTGTCGGGATATCATACGCGCACCAGCGCGCATTTCAAGGTGTATTACGGGGATGTGGACCAGGATGTTGCCGAGCTCATTCTCGACACAGCCGAGACGGTCTACAAACCGGTCGTCGATCGCGTGGGTTACCGGCCGCCCGCACCGGTCCCCATCATTGTATACCCCAATCGCGAGGCGCTGCGGCACGCCTTTGGGTGGGGGAATGGCGAGAGCGCGCTAGGCGTTTACTGGGGCGGGACGATTCGTCTCCTCTCCCCAAACGCTTGGATCATCCGGCCGAGCTCACGCGAGCAGCGGCTAGCGTTTCAGAAGCTCAACCCGCTGGCGCATGAGTTTACCCATTACACGCTGGATTACCTCACGAGCGGTAACTACCCGCGCTGGTTTACTGAGGGACTGGCGCAATACGTGGAGTACAACGTTACCGGCTATCTTTGGATTGAACCAGAGAGCACCCTCAGGCAGCGGCTATACACTTTGCAGGAACTTCAGGGTGAGTTCGACCGCCTGAAGAACCAGCCGCTCGCGTATCGGCAGTCGTACTTGCTGTTTCGGTATATGGCCACGACCTATGGGGATGAGCGGCTCTCGGATCTGATCGGGTCCCTCGCCCGTGGCGAACCGTTCGCACATGCGGTTCAGCGGGTGCTGGGCTTGCCGCTGCCCCAGGTATACGATCGGTGGCAGGCCTGGGTCAATGCCAACTTGGAACGTTTGGACCCGGTGGAGTAAGGGTGGCCACGGGCTGGAAGCCGTCTCGGGGCTGTAGAGCAGGAACGAGCGGCTTCATAGTCGAAGTTCGCGGCCGTTGCAGTTAGTGAAGGAGGACCCCGCCATGGTTGACCGGGTGCTGGTCGTCGACGACGAAAGACCCATCGCAGATATTCTGAAGTTCAACCTTGAGCGCGAGGGATTCGAGGTCGAAGTGGCATACGACGGCGAGGCGGCGGTCGCGAAGGCCAGGCAGTCCTCCTTCCAACTGGTCATCTTGGATATCATGCTGCCCAAGTTGGATGGATTCTCCGTCTGCAAGGAGATTCGCGCCCACTCGGCCGTGCCGATTCTCATGCTGACGGCTAAAGAGGCTGAGGTTGATAAGGTACTCGGTCTGGAACTAGGTGCGGATGATTATGTCACCAAGCCTTTCAGCCCGCGTGAACTCCTGGCCAGGGTCCGGGCGATTTTACGGCGCATGCGGACCGTTGAAGGGTTGGCTCAACCGGCGCAACAAACGGACCAGGTCCTGCGCGGCGGGAACTTGACGCTGAACCTGACCAGTTACGAGGTCCTAAAGGGTGACCTCGTGGTCGAGTTGACGCCGCGGGAGTTCGAATTGCTCCGACACCTGGTCTCGCATGCTGGGCAGGTGTTCTCCCGCGAAGGCCTCCTGCAAGAAGTCTGGGGGTACGACTACTACGGGGATGTCCGCACCGTGGATGTAACCGTTCGGCGCCTGCGCGAGAAAATCGAAGACAACCCGGCTCAGCCGGAGTTTATCAAGACCAAGCGCGGCATCGGCTACTACTTTCAGCGCTTCGCATGAGCGCAGCAGGGCGCACCCGTGAGCCCAACTCGAGGCGGGAGAGGAGGGCGCTCGTGTTCCGCAGCATCCAGAGCAAATTGATCTTGGTTTACCTGTTGTTGATCCTGGTAGCGATGGAGCTTACCGGGCTCTATCTGTTGCAGAACCTCCAGCGGGCCTATGTCGGCAAGGTTCAGGATGACCTGCATCAGAGTGGCCAACTGCTCGTCGGGCAGTTGGCTAACTTGGTGGTCGACCGAAAACCGGACAAGGCCGGGGTCGCCAAGTACGTGGAGCGCTGGCCGTACAATGTCCTGGTGCTGGACGCAAACGGCACTGTAATCGGGGCGACCATCAAGCAGTCCGAGCATGCCGAGCTACTGGGGAAGAAGTTCAGTCACGATGACATCTCCCCCGCCTTCGTGGGGGCTTCGACCGCGGGCACACGCGTTGAAAGCGGTGAGCGCATCGCCTACGAGGCGTTGCCGATTACGGCTGCGAGCGAAGTTGTTGCTGTCGTCTACATGAAGGCCTCGCTGCTTGAGGCCAACAACCGATTGCGGGACATCCGCGATGTGCTCCTGGTGGCCACGGCCATCGCACTTGGTACGACAGCGGCGCTCGGTGTGGCCTTGTCCCGGACGATCACCGGGCCGGTGCGCGAGGTAACGAGCAAGGCCGCCGACATGGCGGGTGGCAACTTTAACCAGAGCATCACCGTGCGGAGCAACGATGAGATCGGCCAACTTGGCGAGATGTTCAATCGCATGACCCAACGACTTAAACAGACCCTCGATGAGATCGAGGGCGAAAAGAACAAGGTCGAAGCCATTTTAGCGCATATGGCGGACGGATTGCTGGCGCTTGACAGCGAGGGGCGAATCATCAAACTGAACCCGGCTGCACAGCGAATGTTCCAGACCGCTGAAACCACCGTCCTGGGCAAGTTTCCCCATGACACCTGGCCCGATGTCAAGATTGAGGAGGCGCTGGCCCAGGCCCTGCGGGATGGGCGCCCGCTCACGCAGGAGGTCCGCGTCGACCAACTCGTTTTGCTCGCATATATCACGCCACTTCAGGGGGAGCGCACCAAGCCATCCGGTATGGTGGTCGTGTTCCATGACATCACCGAGATAGAGAAGTTGGAGTCCATGCGCCGGGAGTTTGTCGCCAACGTCTCTCATGAGTTGAAGACCCCGTTGACTACAGTCAAGAGCTATGTCGAGACCCTGCTCGATGGCGCCGCCGAGGACGAGGAGGTTCGTTCCCGCTTCCTGCGAGTGGTCGAGAGCGAGACCGACCGGATGGCAAGACTCGTCAAGGATTTGCTCCACCTGTCCCAACTGGATCAGGGCGCTGCCCATTGGGATTTGCAAACCTACGAGGTACCCCTGCTCATCGACGAGTGTCTGGCCAAGCTTTCGGTGCCAATCGAGCGCAAGAACCTGCGCATCAAACGTGCCTATGCTGCCGATGCGCCCATGGGCATGTTCGACCGGGACAAGCTCCAGCAGGTCGTGCTGAACTTGCTCGCCAACGCCGTGGAGTTCACGCCCCCCAGTGGCGAGATTCAGGTGGAAGTGCGCAAGGAGGGTTCCATGGTCGCTGTGGCGGTGGCCGACTCGGGCATCGGCATTCCCAAGGAGGACCTGCCGCGCATCTTTGAGCGGTTCTACCGGGTGGACAAGGCCCGTTCCCGCATGCTGGGTGGCACAGGCCTTGGGCTGGCCATCGCCCGGCAGATTGTCGAATTGCTTGGTGGCGCAATCTCCATCGATTCCGACCTGGGGAAGGGCACGAAAGTCATCTTCACCTTGCCCGCTGCGCCGACGGCAGAGACGGGGTGGGGATAATGGAACGCTTGAGGGAGCCCTTTCTCAACGGACTTCTCGTGGTGCTGGTCATCTCCAGTGTCGCCCTCTCCTCGCGCGTCTGGTTCCCGCAAGTGACTCCAAGCCCGTCAGCCACCAAGGAAGCGCTGGTCCAGGCGCCGCCACCGGCCTTTAACCGGCGGATGCCAGATGTATTTCGCCCCGAACGGATCGTGGTGGAGCGAAAGGACGGACAGATTGCCGTCCTCCCCATCGGGACGGGCCCCTATGGCGTACTGTGGCGCCTGACCCGGGAGTTGCTACTGGAGGTGCGTCCGAGTACAAGTCCGCAGGCCACGCCGGAAGACGAGGGGAAGGCAGCGGAGGTAGACCGGGTGACCCTTGCTCTCCCTGGGCCGCTGAAGATGGGCGAGTGGGCCGACCGTTGGGGTTGGAGTAACCCAGCACCGCTGATCCTGGGGGTTCGGGTGGATCGGGTCGTGTTTCACGTTGGGAAGTCGGTGATGATCTCATTGTCGGGTGCGGCCGGGGGTACCTATTGGTTTGGCCCAGTGCCCGACTCCGACGCCAAGCGGCTGCAGGATGCCATCAAGAACCTACCGTCGGCGGCGTTCGTAAAGCGACACACCTTGGACCAAAAGGCTTTGAACGTAGTCATCTTAGCCGGCGTAGCGGTACCCGAGGTCAAAGAGGTCCCGATGGCGGTGGCCCGGACCCGTAGGCCTGATGTGATGGCAGAAGAGGCACGGTTCTTTCCGGACCTCTCAGTGGTCCGACAGATCGATGAACGCGACGCCACCAGCCTCACCGACGGGCAGCGGTTGGTACGGGTAACCTCCCTGGGGTTACTGGAGTATCGTACGGCAGATTCGGCGGGTCCAGCGCCAGACCTGGCTCGGGCGCTGACGACGGCGCAAGAATGGGTCGGTACGCACGGTGGCTGGCCACAGGACCTTCTCTTCAGTCATTACGTGCAGTTGCCGGGGAAGACCCAATTGTACTATGAGTTGCGGTCCACCGGTCCATTTCCGGTGGAATCGGCTGGCGGTGGGCTGCAGGTGGATTTGGCAGCGGACCGGGTTACCGGTTTTCAGCGGTATCCCGATTTGGTAGAGACCCAGTTCACGCAACGGAAGCTGGCCATCATCTCAGCGGAAGCGGCACTGCAGTACGCGGCCGATGAGACGCCCCTCTTCTTGTTAGGATCCGTCCGCGATATACACATCGCGTACCTGTTGCGCCAGCGCACCCAGCCACTTGAAGCGGACTGGGTACTGGAACCAGCGTGGGTCGTGACTGCAGGTGATGCGCGCGTATACGTGCCCGCAGCTCAGAACCTGGAAAAGCGGCCGCTCACGATCATCCGGTAGGACCGGTCTGATGGCGTAACTTTTTGCCTGGCAATTCGTTGTGGGAGGTGGGGAGGTTGGACTGGCCAAGGGCGCGCGGAATCCTGCTCATAGCCTTTCTCCTGGTCAACCTGATCCTCGCTTACTCCGTTTGGGGGCCGACCGCCCTCTTTCCCGATGTCATCGGGTCACAGACCCGGCAGCAAGCCATTCAAGTTCGGACTCGCCTTTCGGAGCGGGGGTTTGATCTGGCCGTTGGGATTCCGCCAACACCCGGGCCCATGAGATTCCTGCGGGTTGAATATCGTCCTACCCTCGAGTTTCCGAATACCGGTATCGAACCATCTCTAAGACCACAGTCGAGCATTGAGACCCCAATGCCGCTGGCCTTTGACGGAGCGTTGGGTCACCCGGTCCCCTCAATAGAGAAGGGAACGCAGGCGCTCATCTATCGCCCGAATGCGACGGGAACGGCGGCACTTGACGTCCGGCTTGATCACCACAACGAACTGGAGCAAGATGTACGCCGGTACTTGCGAGCCGAACAGATTCTGCCGGCCGGAGCGCAGTTCTCCGGAGTCTTTCCGAAACCAACCGGTGGTGTAGTGGTGGAGTATAATCCCGTATTTGATTCGTACCCGGTCTTTTCCGGTTTTGTGCGCACTGATGTCTCCACCCGGGGAATCGAGACCATTACGAAACTATGGGTGCAACCTAAGCAGTACAAGGATGCCCCCAGCAAGGCCGTACGTCCTGCGGCGGAAGCCGTACTAAGACTGGCAGGCCATCTCGAACGGTCAACCAACAGCCGGCGTACAATCACGGATATCCGATTAGGCTACTACGCCGGACGGGCGCTCACTGCCCTTCAGGCCGACGTCATCAATGGCTGGGATACCGTACCGGTTTGGCGCATTAGCCTGGATACCGGCGAAGTGTACTTCATCAACGCGTTTAACGGTGAGCTCGAATCATAAGCGAAGCTCGTTCTGATTAGAGGAAAATACTACCATTTTGGCGAAGTGGACTCTGGAGTCACCGTTGATCTGCGGGGTTATCTGTAAGCGAAAAGTGCTTTGGGCGAGGGGGAACGCAGGTTGGCTAAACTAACGATTCGTGGTGGTCGGCCTCTGCAGGGAACTGTGTCGGTTGGAGGGCGCAAGAACTCTACCATGGCCCTGATCGCAGCCACTCTCTTGACGGACGGCGCCAGCCGTCTGGAGCACGTGCCGCGCATTCATGATGTACTGACGTTTCGGGAGATCCTGACCGGCCTGGGGGCGCGGGTGGATTGGGACCCGGCGCAGGGCAGGTTCACTGTCCACACGGGGCAGGTTACCCCGAGAGAAGTGCCTTACCACCTGGCGACAGCCATGCGTGCCTCGTATTATTTGCTGGGTGTCATGTTGGCCCGGTATGGCAGGGCGGACGTGCCCTTGCCGGGGGGCGATAAAATTGGCCAACGCCCGGTCGATCAGCATTTTAAGGGGCTGGCGGCGTTAGGCGCAGAGGTCTGGATGGACCGGGGCATCATGCGGGCGCGGGCCAATAAGCTCGTGGGATCCACCATTTACTTGGATGTCGTGAGCGTCGGAGCCACAATTCAGGTGATGATGGCAGCCGCACTGGCCGAAGGGACAACCATCATCTACAATTGTGCACGGGAACCCCACGTGGTCGATGTGGCCAACTTCATTAACGCGGCGGGTGGGCACATTTCCGGGGCCGGTACGGACACCATCCGCATCCGGGGCGTGAAACGCCTGGCGGGGCCCACGCATACGGTGATTCCCGATGATATCGAGGCCGGCACGTGGATGATCGCTGCGCTGATGACTGGCGGCGATGTCACCCTCGACAACATCATCCCGATGCACGTGACACCCATCGTCGCGAAGCTGCGGGAAGCCGGCGCGGAGATCACGGAGAACGGCGACAGCCTCCGGGTAGTCGGGCGTGAGCGACCACGGGCGATTAACCTCAAGACGCATCCCTATCCGGGATTTCCGACGGACGCGCAGAGCCAGATGACGGCGATGCTAGCCCTGGCTCAGGGGACCAGTTACATTACCGAGACTCTCTACGACGATCGGTTCCGGTTCGCCTCCGATCTGACTCGGATGGGCGCCCGGGTTCGGGTGGAGGGCCGGACGGCCATCGTGGAAGGCGCAGCAGGTCTGTATGGTGCTCCCGTTGAAGCCACAGACATTCGGGCCGGTGCAGCACTTATTCTTGCGGGTCTGGCGGCTGACGGGGAGACAACGGTATACGGGCTCGAGCACGTTGAGCGAGGGTATGAGAAACTCGAGCAGAAACTGTGGACCCTTGGGGCCGACATTCGGACCGACGAGCGAAAGGGAATGGCGGCGGGGTAAGGGAACACTCAAGGCGGTGCTAGCACAGCACCGCCTTTGCGTTGCGGGTCGGGAGGGAGCGCTATTGCGAATCCGGGTGGTGCTGGTGGGGCGGGTCAAGGAGAAGTACCTTCAGGCCGGGATCCAGGAGTATCTCAAGCGGTTAGGGCCGTATGGACGCGTTGCGCTCGAGTCCTTGCAAGACGAGCCAGTGCCCGATGGGGCCTCGCCGGCGCAGGAAGAACAGGTCAAGGTCCGTGAGGGCGAGCGCATTCTCAAGACGTTGGAGCCGGATAGCTACGTGATCGCACTGGATGCCCGGGGAGAGAATCTCTCGTCCGAGGAGTTGGCGCGGTTTCTGGACGAACGTGGGTTGCGCGGGCAGTCGAGCCTGAGTTTCGTGATCGGGGGGTCCCTGGGCTTGGCCCCCGCGGTGCTGCAGCGGGCAGATTACCGCTTGTCCCTCGGCCGTATGACCTTCCTCCACCAGATGGTCCCAATGATGCTCCTGGAGCAAATCTACCGCGGTTTCAAGATCAGTCGCGGTGAACCGTATCATAAATAGCGGCTGATCTGAACAGACTATGATTTCTGATATCGCAGTTGTCGGGTTGTTATCTTTCGTGTTCCCACGTTCAACGATGAGCCACTCCCTATCGCGAGGGGCCGGACTTGTCATCACCCATCCGGCGTAACTAGAGCACCTGTATGCTGGTCAGGAGGGAGTAACCCATCTCCCCCACCATGGTCAGTCCGAGGAGCACGCTGACGACCCCGGCAACGCGGCTCAGATGCCGGAAAGGGCCCGTGACACTCCACCGCCCGAAGGTGAAGGGGAGGGCGAGACCGACGCTGACCCCGACCATGGCCACCATGGTGCCGACGCCGAAAAGCAGGATGTAGATCACCCCGACGGAGAGGGAGGGCGCCCGGGTCAGGACCAGGA
>DAHVXO010000058.1 GCA_027356675.1 Symbiobacteriaceae bacterium
CACATTCCCTTATCGTTTATTATAAAGGCGAGGAGGAGATTTACATGACCACACAAGCGATTCTGCAGGACCTGTCGCTGTGCATGGAATGCCAGGGTTGCCGGGTCGCCTGCCAGATGCAGAACGGTCTCACCCCCGAGCAAGTCTTCGTCAAATTCCGTTTCTCTGAGCAGGGCACATTCCCCCGGGTGATTCACCATACCAGCCGGTCTTCCTGCCTCCACTGTACCGAGGCCGCGTGCGTGAAGGCCTGCCCGACCCAAGCCGTCTATAAGGGCGAGACCGGGCTCACTCACTTCAACGCCGACAAGTGCAGCGGCTGCGGGTACTGCGCCGAGGAATGCCCCTTCGGCATCCCCGAAATGAAGGGGAACCGAGCGTTCCGATGCGTGGGCTGCGAGTCCTTGACCGAAAACGGGAAACCGCCCGCCTGCGTCTCCACCTGTATGTCCGGCGCTCTCAGCTACGGCCCGCGGGAGGAGATGCTGAAGAAGGCCGAAAAGCGGGTGGCGGCCTTGAAGAAGCAGTACCCCAACGCCCAGGTCTACTCGCCGGACGGAGTGGGCGGCACCAACCTGATCTGGGTCCTCCGGGACAACCCCGAGGTCTACGGGCTCCAGGCCAACCCAAAGGTGGCAGAAAGCCTGGGACTCTGGAAGGAGACGGTCCAGCCCGTGGGCAAGCTGGCCCTGGCCGGCGCCCTGCTCCTCGGTGGGTTCGGGTTTATTGTAGCACGCCGTAACCATTTGAAGGAGACGCACGGAGGGGAGGAATAGCCATGATGGTCGCCCGATTCTCCAGGGCACAGCGAGTTGCCCACTGGGTCTTCACAGTCGCCTTTTTCGTGCTTACCTTCACCGGCCTCATCCTGGTCTTCCCAGCGGTCAGCGGGCTCGCCGCCAGCGGTAACAGCCGCCTGGTGCACCGCATCGCCGCCGTCGTCTTCCTGCTCGCCCCGGTCTATTATGCGCTGTTCGACCGCAGGGGCCTGCTACGGCTCATCAAGGACTCCTTCACCTACGATCAGGACGACCTGAAATGGCTCCTGGGCTTCCCCCGCTACGTGCTGGGCCATGCGCAGGGCATGCCTGCGCAGGGCCGGATCAACGCTGGTGAAAAGCTGCACCACGCCGTTATCGTTCTCCTATTCTTCGTGGTCAGCCTCTCCGGGATCGCTCTCTGGGCCGGCAAGCCCATCCTGGGCTCCGGGTTGTTCGGCTGGATGCTGATCGCCCACGATCTTGCGATGTTCATCATGGTCCTGCTCACCATTGGGCACCTGTACTTCGTCTTGGTCTACGGCGCCCTCGGCGGCATGATCACGGGTCACGTCTCCCGTGCCTACGCCCGCATGGAGCACGCCAAGTGGCTGGCCGAACTGGACGCTGCTGATGGGAGGAAGAGCTTATGACAACGATCACCCGCCGGTCTCTCCTCAAGACCGGCCTTACCACCGGTGCCCTCCTGGCCGCTGCGCCCTTGCTGGACCTGAAGCATTGGGCCGAGGCCGCCGCCGAAGGACCCGTGCAAGTGGTCCCCTCCCTGTGCAACGGTTGCTCCAGCCACTGCGGCCTTCTGGCCCACGTGAAGAACGGCCGCCTCTGGAAGGTGACCGGCCACCCCGACCACAACCGCAGCAAGGGAAAGCTCTGCGCCCGAGCACACGGGGCCACCACCTGGCTGTATGACTCTGACCGTCTCACGCAGCCGCTCAAGCGTGAGGGTGATACATTCAAGCCGATCAGCTATGGGCAGGCCTTGGACGAGATCGCCGCCAAGCTGAAGGCGGTGCTGGATCAGTATGGGCCCAGTGCCCTCTTCTTTGCCCACAACCCTCGTGAGACTGGCATCTTCTACGGTACCCGTTTCATGCACGCCCTCGGCGCCCCCACCATTCTGACCCACAACGCCTCCTGCAACGTTCCGAGCACGGTGGGCTTCGGATCCATCATCGGCACGGCGCCCGGCGCGGATCTGGCCCACAGCAAGTATATCCTGCTGATCGGGCGCAACCCGGCTGAGGGCATCCGCACCACCTACGCCACCGCCCTGGCCAAGGCGTTGGAAAGCGGGGCAAAGGTGGTCGCCATCGACCCTCGCCTGAGCGCCTCCGGCTCGCTGGCCACCGAGTGGGTCCCGATCCGTACCGGCACCGACCTGGCGCTGATTCTGGCCATGTGCAACGTGCTAATCCGTGAAAATCTGTACGACGCCAGGTTCATTGCCGAAAACAGCACGGGCTTCGACAAGTTCGCGTCCGCTGTTAGTGCTTGCACGCCTGAATGGGCCGCCTCTATCACGGACATCCCGGCGGAGACCATCACCCGACTGGCACGGGAGCTGGCCGCCGCAAAGCCTAACTGCGTGGTCGATCCCTCCTGGAAGGGCGCCTGGGGGGCGAACTACGCCAACAGCTCCGAGACCGCCCGGGCGGCGGGCGCCCTGAACGCCCTGCTCGGTAACCTCGGCCAGCCCGGTGGCCTGAGCTTCTCCGGCGCCCCGAAATTCGGCAACCTTGACCCTACCCGCTACCCCGGGCCCAAGAAGCCCACCATCCCGCGGACCGACGGAGCCGGCGTCGCAGGCGAGTTCCCGCTGGCCCCGTCCTCCAATGGCCTACCGCACGTGCTGATGCAGAAGGCCAAGGAGGGCAAGGTCAAGGCCGGCATCATCCGGCACCACAACCCGGTG
>DAHVXO010000061.1 GCA_027356675.1 Symbiobacteriaceae bacterium
GCCGCCTTCCCTTACCCTCAAAGTAATGCGAGACGCCGGTACGTTATGCCGCCCAAATGGGACGAGCACGCAATCAAAAAAGCGAGGAGACTCTCCTCGCCTTCTGCGGCCATATGGTGGACTAATTGTGGTAGGGGACCACCGGGAGTTCCCAAAAAGCGATAAGCCGTCCGCTCCGATCATATAAACAGGCCACGTCACCGGGATCCGCCCACACCCGAGTCGTCCGGTGTTGAAACAAGTGGAATTGCCGCGACTCTCCCCGCGAAGCCGTGCCACTATTGCGACCACGACCGGTGTGTACGACCACCAACCCCCCGGGTTCGCAGATCCACGGGTCGCCGTTGGAGAGGAACCGGGGAAACAGGTAACGATAATGGTCCACCTGGTCACGCTTTCGATTGGTGAGTGACCACCCGGCTATATCGGCCGGCTCCGAGCCGCCGTGGACCAGCACCACGAACTCGTCGTCGGGGCCGGGAGACTGCACAGCCAGCCCGGGGCTTGAATAGATCCCGGCGATGAGCATCGTACGAACCACCCCCAGTGGGTCGACGCCCAGTTACTACGTCTAATTATACCTGGAGATGCACCGAAGGGAAGAGGGTTGTCACATTTTGTTGCAGGCTTTATCCTTAGAGCCACAAGGATTAGCGGTCTCATAAATCCCGGGAATCGAAGCAATCCGTCACACCACTGGTCCACTTAGCTCGGAGCGGAGATCTTCCGCGGCCGCCTCTTCCTTCATCAGACGGCGGACCGCAGCGGCCAGCCTGCGAACGCCTTCGGCAATCTCTGGCTCCCTCGGATAGGTGTAGTTGAGCCTCAGACCACGCCGTGCCTCATCTCCTGGGCCATAATAGTCGCCCGGAACGAAGGCAACTCCATCACGCGCGGCCTCCGACAGCACTCGCCGGGCCCGCAAGGGCCTGGGCAGGGTGCACCAGAGGTGGTACCCGCCGTCCGGGATATGCCATGAAACGCCCTGCGGCATATACCGTTGGAGGGCCTGCACCAGGGCGTCGCGCCGGCGGAGCAAGACCGGGCGCAGCTTCGCCAGATGCGTCTCCATGGACCCCTGGCGCAGAAACTCCGCCATCACCCACTGGTTGAGCGCCGCTGCGCGGAAGTCCAGAATTCCCCGGGCCGCTGCAATCCGCTCTACCACGGCCGATGGCGCCGCCAGACACGCCATACGAAGACCGGGTGCCACAGACTTGCTGAAACTGTTGATGTAAATCACGTAACCCCCGGGGTCCATCGACTTCAGCGTGGGAATCGAATCACCCGCGAACCGGATCTCTCCGTACGGATCATCTTCCACGATACCAACCTGATGCCGGGCCGCCACCTGCAGCAATTGCCGACGTCTCGTCAGACTCATGGTCACCCCCAGGGGGTTCTGGAACGTTGGGAGGGTAAAGATGAGCTTGGGCCGGTAGCGCAGGAACATCTCACCCAGACCATCGACCTGCAGACCTTCGCGATCCACCTGAGCCGGCACGACGCGGACCCCGGCAGTCTCGAACAGGCCCAGCGTATTCACGTAGGATGGCACCTCTACGACGATGGTATCGCCCGGCTGAAGCAGTACCCGAGTGATCAAGTACAACGCCAGTTGGGACCCGCCCAGCACAAGGGTCTCCCCTATACTCATCCCCAATCGCTCTGCAAGGACCTCTCGCAAGGGCAGGTAGCCGGCCACCGGGCCGTAGCCGAGGGGTGCGCGCCCTGTGGTCAGGGCGCGACGAAACAGGTCGGCCAGCACGCTCGACGGATAGAGGTCTGGCGACATCTCACCTTGCGCGAAGGAGATGGCACCTGACCGGCGGACGATCGCGTTGATGTCCGCCATGACCGGGTCCTCACCCTCACTGACCGTCGCCCACTGCATGGGCCGCACCGGACCATCGACCGGCGGTGTGGGTGCGGACATGACCACCGTGCCATGGCCAACACGCCCCTCGACCAGGCCCTCCGCGGCTAAGTCACGGTAGGCATTCACCACCGTGGTCCGGTTCACACCCAGCGTGTTCGCCAACGACCGTTCCGGGGGCAACCTGGTCCCCGACGGCAGACTTCCCGACAGGATCCGGCGGCGAATCTGCTCCCGCAGTTGCTGGTACAGCGGCGTTGCGCTGGTACGATCCAATTCAAACATCCAGCTCACCTCGCGGGCTTTGGTTGCATCCAATTATAATCCAATGCCGACGCCCTCACAAGCAACGCAAAAGGCGGCCCCCATCCAGGGCCGCTCATTATGTTGGTGTAGCGTCCTACCCGCTATTGCTTGATTTCGCAGGGACCGTTAGCCACCACCTGGCATGAGAGCCGATAGCCCTGCTTGATTTTGCCCTCCAACATGTTGTGCTCGGCGTCGTTAGGCTCGCTCAGATTCTCCATACCCTTCGTGACGTGGACCTGGCAAGTGTCGCAAACGCCGCTCTTGCAGTCCCACTTGACGGCAACGCCCTTGTCGTTGACCCCGTCCAGCAGGTTCTCCCCCTTGGGGATCTCCACGTTGAATTCCTGCCCACCCAGGATGACCTTGACAGCGATCATCTCCTTGGGCTTGGCATCGGCCGGCGCCGCCACGGCAGCCGAGGGCGATTCCTCTGCGGAGAGTACTTCCCGGGTCACCTCCACGCGGCTGGAGGTGTGGTACACCAGTTCGTGGTTGTGCTGGCAGCTGGAATGGAACGTGGTCTTGAGGATCACTCGCCACGCATCCCGATGATTCTCGGCGCCCGGGGCGTCCAAGTCGTGCGGTACAACCGCCTTCAGGTTGGACCAGCACTCAAAGACACCATCGGAACCTTTGCGGGGAGCAGGAGCATCAAGAAACAGACGGATATTCTGTACGGTGGGAGCAGTGCGCCGGAGACGACTGAGGAAATCCTGATAGACACGGGCGGCAGCCTTACCAGCCTTCTCGGGGTCTTCGTTGCGTACTGCAAGGTAGATCTGCGTTGTGTACTTGGTTTCCGGCACAACCAGTCACTCCTTTTTGATCATCGTTCCTATTATACGGAAGTTCCATCGCTGGCTCAATCGTGTTTTTACATGGGAGTACTTTTTGCCCATCGGGGCCAGATTCAATGAGAAGGTTGAGGCCTCCCAAAGACAAAAAAAAGGTGGCGGTCAGAACGACCGCCAAAAGAAAGGGGTATATTCACACAGAGGGGGGTCAACACAATTAGAGCTTACCCCGCCCGTGTTACAACTCTGTGACATCGAAATGACAATCGCGACACAAAACGGGAGGAGACGCATGGAGCGCACATTTCTGGATGATTCTACCGTCCATTATCAATGGGATCGCGACTTGCCGCCCCGGCTGACGATCGATCCAGGTGAGACTGTGACCCTGGAGTGCCGTGACGCGGGGGATGGTTACTACGGGCCCAGCCGGTCACTCGCGGAGATGAGTAAGCCGCGGCAGTCGAAGGGCCACCCGCTCACCGGCCCCGTCCACGTCCGGGGTGCGGAACCGGGAGACAGCTTGGCCATCGAGATCCTCGACTTCGCGCACAAAGGGTGGGGCTGGACACGGTGCGGACCGACCGGGGGGCTCCTGCCCGGCGAGTTCGCATTCACAATCAAGATCTGGGAGTTGCAGGATGGTTTTGCGGAGTTCAAACCGGGTATCCGGATTCCGCTCGAACCCTTTTGCGGGATTATGGGCGTGGCCCTCGGGGAGCCGGGCGGCCACACTACGATGCCGCCACGCAGCAGTGGCGGCAATATGGACATCCGCCACCTGGTGGCCGGGTCCACCCTCTTCCTCCCGGTGTACGCACCGGGAGCGCTATTCTCGGCGGGCGATTGCCATGCCGCACAAGGCGACGGCGAGGTCTGCCTCACGGGAATCGAGGCCCCAATGCGGGTTACCCTTCGCATGGGACTGCGTAAGGGCTACGCCATACCGGGACCCGAGTTCCTGACGCCCAGCCCACTGACCCGGACCGACACTCATGGCTGCTTTGCGACCACCGGAATCGGTCCCGATCTGTTGGAGGGATGCCGCGCGGCCATCCGCAACATGGTACAGCATCTCGTCCGTGAGCGCGGCCTCACACGAGAGGAGGCGTACCTGCTCTGCAGCGTGGCGGTGGACCTGAAGATCAGCGAAGTGGTCGACGCCCCCAACTGGATCGTCTCCGCGTACCTCCCGCTGTCGATCTTTGTCTGACGCTACTCCTGCCGCGTTGCAGCGGCGACCTCCTCCGCACTACCCGTCTCTAATCGGACGAGGTAGCCAGCGAACTTGGGCACGTTGAGCACGCCCGTATTGAGGATGAGGTAGTTACCCTTGATCCCCAGCAGTTTGCCCTCAGCCGGTGCCTTCTCAAGGTCATGCGAGGCAATCTTCTCTGGCACCTCGGTCACGGGGTAGGCAAAGTTGCGAACCTGCTCACCGCGGAGAAGGTACCCGCGAAAGTCATCGGGGATCAGGGCCATGATCCGCTCGCGGGCTTCAAGGAGCGACGTGTTCACGATATCGCCCTTTAGCATCTTGCGCCAGTTCGTTTTGTCGGCGATGAACTGGGAGAGATGGAGTTCCAGATCGCCGGCCATTTTGCGCGTCGGGACCAGAGCGATCAGGATTGCTTCGATGGCCCCCTGATCCATCCACCGGCCTGGGATGCTGCGGGTAATACCCACTTTAACATCGCTAGACTTGGCGAGATATACATAGGTGGGGATCATGCAATGCGCATCGCCCCAGGCCTGCTCACGGCATGTCTCATAATGACACAAGTTTGGCTTGACCTGACACAGATCGTTGCGGGCCAGATTTTGAAAGCAGGGCCAGCAGTACCCGTTGTTGAAAAGCTTATTGCTCTTGCGGTTGCAGTGGATGCACCGCTTCTCGCCGTCGAATGACAGCCGGACCCAGCTGCCGAGCAGGGGGGCCAGCGAAATGCTCTCACTCCCCAGCTCAAGGCTATAGTGCACCGTGCCGTCGTCCAAGCTGGGGCTCAGATCCATCAGTTTACCCTTGTACACACTACTCACTCCTGCGCCAGTCTCCCGGAACCCCACAATTGTTCGCCACGCCGATGGCCCTTTCCTACACCGCTCCCACCGCGGCGCTTTCATCGTCTAACATGGAGAATCCGTCACACCTCTGGAGGTGCCTTCTTTGCAGTACCGCAGACTTGGGAACACGGGCCTGAAGGTAAGCGAAATCTCACTGGGCAGTTGGCTCACTTACGGTGGTGCCGTTGAGCTGGAGGCATCAAAGGCGTGCGTTGCTCAGGCCTACGACCTGGGCATCAAC
>DAHVXO010000129.1 GCA_027356675.1 Symbiobacteriaceae bacterium
CGAGAGCCCACACTTTCTGTGAGCTGACGCAATGAGTGCGGAATGAGTGCGAACTCAGCCAAACTAGGCCACATTCAGCCATACTCCGCAATACTCAGACAACCTCATACCCCTTGTGAGAGTAGGCACAAGGCCGTCATATCAAGGTTCCGTAAGACCCCGGTCTAAAACATGATCTTCTGCCTTCGCATCCCCACGTTGAGCACCAGGCCGATGGCCGCCATATTGGCCATGAGGCTTGATCCCCCGTACGAGATGAACGGGAGCGGGATCCCCGTGACCGGCATGATTCCCAGGGTCATGCCCACATTCTCCAGCACGTGGAACCCGATCATCGCCGTCACCCCGGTGGCGATGAGCATGCCGTAGCGGTCTTTCGACGTCACCGAAATGGCCATGATGCGCCAGAGCAGCACCAGGAACAAGACGATCAGCCCGGCTCCGCCGACGAAGCCCAATTCCTCTCCCACCACCGAGAAGATGAAGTCCGTATGCTGTTCCGGCAAGAACCCGAGCTGATTCTGCGTCCCCTTGTAGAGCCCCTTGCCCCAGAGCCCGCCCGACCCGATGGAGATCTTCGACTGCAGCACCTGGTACCCCGACCCCTGCGGGTCCGCCGTGGGATCCACGAAGTCCCGCAACCGCATGACCTGGTAGTCCCCCAGCGGCCACATCGACACGCCCCACTTGGCGTGCGAGTAGTACCACCCCGAGACCGCAATAATGGGCAGCAGCAGTATGATCGCGAGCTTCCACCCCGGAAACCCCGCCATGTAGACCATGGCCGCCGTGATCACCACGAAGACCAGCGCTGTGCCCAGGTCCGGCTGGGTTAGAATCAGGAAGAGCAGAGGCAGGACGTGCATCCCGGTCATCAAAAGGTCCCAGATCGTTGTGAGCCGGTCCACCCGACTGAGTTGGTAACCCAGCGTCAGAATCAGCATGACCTTGCCGACTTCAGACGGCTCCAGATGCACCGGCCCGAGCGGGATCCAGCTCTGTGCGCCGTTGGTCACCTTGCCGATCACATGGACCGCTACCAGCAGAAACACATTTAAGCCGTAGATAATCTTGGACATTCGGCCGAACTCGCTGTAGTCGAACATCATGATGATCAGCATTACGAAGATTCCGAGCACCGATGAGAGAATCTGCTTGTTAACGAACGAGGCCGCACCTTCCTGCCCAGCCATAAACCCCCGCGCCGCGCTTGAAATCACCACAACCCCAACCGTAATGAGGGTGGCCATCACCAGGATGAGCAGTTTATCCATATGCCGTAGAAGGCGAGTATCAACATTCAACGCTGTTGCCCTCTCTTCATGTAACGTGCCGCCACAAATATTATACAAGACCACGCCGAACCCGCGTCCGGCACTGTGAACAACAAACCACCGGCAAGAGCGCCGGTGGTTTCCTGGATAGACAAAACCTACCGGTGGCCCCCTACCGCTGTCCGCTTCATGCGCCGCACCGGAATATTGGCCACCAGCGTCGCCTGATTCTCGCCGCTCTGCAGGTTAACATCCATGTGGGCTTCGTCGATCTCCATGTACCGCGAGATAACGGCGATGAGCTCTTCTTTGATGTTCTCCAGGAACTGGGGCGATACGTTGGTCCGGTCATGGACCAGAACCAGCCGCAACCGTTCCTTCGCGATGTCGGCACTGGCACTGTCGCGTCCAAATACCCTGGCGATGAGCTCCAGCAAGGCTGCGCCCCCCTTTCTAGCCTCGGCTGAGACCGACGATGCGCTTCAGCCTGGCCCAGAGGCTCTCGTCGGTTTCCAGTTGCATGATCGGAACCTGCTCGCCCATCAGGCGGCGGGCGATGTTCTGGAACGCCTGGCCCGCCCGGCTGGTCTTGTTGTAGACCGCCGGTTCCCCCCGGTTGGTGGATACGATGATATGCTCATCCTCCGGGACGATGCCCAGGAGGTCCACCGCCAGCATTTCCAGCATGTCGTCGATCTCGAGCATGTCGCCGCGGGCGACCATCTTCGGCCGCACCCGATTGACGATCAGCATGGCTGGGCCCTTCTCCTCAGCCTGCGAATCCCAAAGCCCGATGACACGGTCGGCGTCACGCACCGATGAGACCTCGGGGTTGCATACGATGATGGCCTTCTGCGCACCGGCGATGGCGTTCTTGAATCCGTCCTCGATGCCCGCCGGGCAGTCCAGCAGCACGAAATCGAACTCCCGTGCGAGGGTCTCAGTCAGGTCCCGCATCTGCTGCGGAGTGACGTCTTTCTTCTCGCGGGTCTGGGCTGCAGCCATGAGATACAGGGTGTCCATGCGCTTATCCTTGATCAGGGCCTGCTTGATGCGGGCGTTGCCCTCGATCACGTCGACGAGGTCGTAGACGATCCGGTTTTCCAGGCCCATGACCACGTCAAGGTTGCGCAATCCGATGTCAGCGTCCAGCAGCACGACCTTGTTGCCCAATTGGGCCAGCGCAGTCCCCAGGTTGGCGGTTGTTGTGGTCTTACCAACACCGCCTTTGCCCGAGGTTACGACGACGACCTGTCCCATCCGTGTTCCTCCTTCGCGCCCCCATCCCGGGCGCCTCCAACTAGCGTTTCGTCTCTGTAGGGGTCTCGACCACAATCCTGTTATCGCGCACCCGTGCCACCTCGGGAACCGGCTGGACCTCCTCAGGGTCGTCCGGCGCCCGACCGATGACGTGTGCAATGCGCAGCTGGGTTGGCCTCAGCTTGGTGGCCGCCACAAACGCAGCCGTGTTGCCCGCGGCGCCTGCATGTGCCTGCCCCCGCAGCGCTCCCATGACCACGATGTGGCCCGTAGCCACGATTTCCGCACCCGGATTCACGTCCCCCAGGACGATGACATCGCCCTGATGGCGGACGCGCTGTCCAGACCGCAGGGTCCGGGTGACAACAAGGGCAGTCTCAGACTCCGCCAGCAGTGCCGCAGCAGGTACAGTGGACTGCCGGCGAGACTGTTCGGCCGCCTTGAGGGCAGCACCGGCTTCGACCAATGGGTCTTCCCGCTCCGCCACCTGCCGGAGGGTCATGTCAAACTGTCCCAGAGTAACGGCAAGGGCCTCCCGCTCTGATTCGGCCAGGGTGCGGCGGCCCACCTGTACGGTGACCCCTGCGCCCTGAAAAAAGCGGCCCCCCTGGGCGAGCTTCTCCCGCAGCCTCTGCTTCAGTGCCGGGAAGTCCAATTCATCTGGGAGTAATATGATGAGACCGGACCGGGTGGTACCGCGAATGACGATGTCCTGACGCATGCGTTCGTTTCACAACCCCGTAGCGGGATGGTTATCCTCTCAGATTAATTCGAGTGGGGAGCCGCAACTCCTGCTGGACTTACAAAAAATGTCGGCGGCTACTGCCACCGACATTTTTCACATCTAATCGCCTTTTCCGACAACGTTGAACTTCCGGCGCAGGCCTGCCACGTCGCTCGGATACTCCTTGGGCACTTGGGCCGGGTCGTAGTCTGGCAGTTTGATCTTGAAGAATGCCGACTGGATCACCCGGGCGACCGCCGACGTATTGGACCCGTGTGCCGCCTGTTCGATCACTACTGCAATGGCGATCTGCGGGTTATCCGCGGGCGATAGGGAGACGTAGAAGCCGTAGTCATCCCGGGGCGGGTTCTCGGCCGACCCAGTCTTGCCGGCAGTGCGGACCCCGCCACCCAGCGGGTAGATTGCAAAGTCCGACGTGCCGCCTGGCCCGTCGACCGCTGCCATGCCCTCCAGGATCGCCTGGAGATACTCCGGGCGGATTTCCACCTGCCCGGTCTGCTCCGGTGCGAACTCCTTGACCGTCCGGCCCTGAGGATCGACGATCCGCTGGACCAAGTGCGGTCGCATCACCTTGCCCTGATTGCCCAAGGCGGCCGTATACTGGGCCAGTTGGAGCGGGGTCGCCTGCACGATCTGCCCGATGGCCGCAAAGATCGTGTGCCCAGGACCCCACGGGTCATTCAACTCATCATCCCAGATGACGGTCCGGTTTTGCTCATCCGGCAACAGCCCGGGATTCTCCGCACCCAGGTCGATGCCTGTGCGGGACCCGAACCCGAACTGCTGGGCCATGTTCACCAGCCGGTCCACGCCCAGCCGGTATCCCATCTCATAGTAGTAGATATCGCAGGAACCCTTGAGCGCCCCGACTGTGTCCACCCAGCCGTGGCCGGCGGGTGTCCAGTCCTTCGGGTTCCCCAGCTTGTCGTAGACCCCGCTACAAAAGATCCGCTCGTTGACACCGATCACCCCGGATTGGAGGGCCGCCGCCGAGGTCATCATCTTCCACGTGGAGCCGGGCTGGTAGGCCTTGTGAATGGCCCGGTTGATCTCGGGCGTCAGCACCGGGTCCTGCAGCTTTTTGTAGTCCGCCTCGGAGATGCCCGCGGCGAACAGGTTCGGATCAAAGGCCGGGCGGCTGGCCATGGCCAGAATGCCTCCGGTCTTCACATCCATCACCACGACGGCGCCCGCTCGTGCGTTCGGCCATGGCCCGTCGCCGATGACCGTATTGCGCACCCGCCACATACCCCAATCCAGGGCCTTCTCCGCCGCCCGTTGCAGGTTGGCATCCAAGGTCAGCACCAGGCTGTTGCCGGGCCGGGGCGGCACAGACTGAACTTCCGTCAGCGGCTGGAAGTAGTTGTTGATCTCGATCTGCCGCATCCCGGGCTGTCCCCGCAGCGCCTCCTCGTAGAAGGCCTCCAGGCCGGTCTGCCCGATCATCTCGCCACCGATATACCCCTTGGCCTCCCACGTCTTCAGCTCGCTGTCGCTGATTTGGCCCACGTATCCGAGCACGTGTGCAGCCAGATCCTGGTTGGGGTAGTACCGGACCGGCTGGGACTGGACCTCCACCCCAGGCAACTCCGGCTTGCGCTCCACGAGCATGGCGTATTGCTTCGGGGTCAGGTCTTCCTTGAGCAGCACGGGCTCATAGTATTCCTGAAGGGTCTTCTTTCGCTGCACCCGCTGCTGGATCTCGGCCAGCGGCATGTTCAGGATCTGCGCCAGCCGCTCCAGCACTTCCGACTTGTTGTAAAACGGATAACGGATATATACGGCGTTAGCGGGTCGGTTGATCACCAGCGGCTCCGAGTTCCGGTCGTAGATGACGCCCCGCGGCGCATAGACCGGTAGCACTCGCGTCCGCTGCTCCTCCGCCGCACTCTGGAACTGGCGTTGCTGCAAGATCGTCATGTTCGCCAGTTGGGACGCCAGGCCCACCAATATCATCATGATAATGGCCATCAAGAACGCCGCACGCCGATGGCTAGGGTCTTTCTCCTCTGCCTTCGGGTGCCGCAAGGGGGTCGCCTCCCTTCCAGTCCCCAAATGGAAGACGGGCCGTTAAAGGCCCGTCGCTATTGGCATCATCGCAACACGATTGTACCGCGCGGATCCGGCTTAAGATATAGGTAGTATTTGTATAACCGCCCATATATAAGGGCGCAGATGACCGTGTCGTAAAGTGCCTCGGGCAGCACCATCGTCCGCAACGCTTCGATGGGCGAGAGCCGCCAACCAAAGATCGCCAGGCACGTCAGGATAATGGTCTGACCGGCCACAGACCCCACGAACCCGCCGACCGGTGCCAGCAGCATGTTGTCCTTGAACACCTTCTGCTCCACCAGACCGGCCACGAGGCCTACCACACCCATCGCCAGGGTGTGGGCGCCGATAAATCGGCCCGTACTCAGGTCCATTAACAACCCGGCAAGGAGGCCGCCGGCTAACCCCACCGGCCAGCCGAAAAGCAGCCCATAGGAGACCGCAAGCATCAGCAGCAGGTCTGGCACGATCCCGCCGATGGACAGGTACGTGGCGACCACAGACTGCAGCAGAAACGTCACGAGCAGGATTCCGGTCAGGAACCAATATCTCACGGGGCGTTCGCCCCCCTATCCTGGTCCGTAGGGTAGAGCACCACGTGC
Source organism: Symbiobacteriaceae bacterium (assembly GCA_027356675.1). The sequence continues at coordinate 5,934 of DAHVXO010000129.1, forward strand.
AGAACGTCCAGCTTGTAGAAATCCACGGCCGGGCGCACGTTGGCAAACTTCTGAAAATCGGACTCGGAGCTGCCAAAGCTATCGACATACCCAATCAGCAGATCCGGCGGCAGCACGCCCTGGCCGGATGTGAAGACCGGCTGGCCAATCTGCACGGACGGGGCGCTGGAGAAGAACTTCATGCGTACGTGCCCGCCCTGCACAGTCTCAATCACGACCGTTTCCTTGCTAGGCAGTTCGGCCCCGGCGCCAAAGCCGCCCTGGCCGAACCCGGCGTCAATCACCAGCTGCACCGTTGCAGTGAACGGCGTGGTGTGGGAGACCTTACCCACGAGCCCCTGCCAGTTGACCACGGCCATGTTCTGATGCACACCGTCGCGGCTCCCCCGGTTGATGATCACGGTGCGATACCAGTTATCCGAGGTCCGGCTGATCACTTCGGCCGTTAGCAGCGGATACTGGGAGCGCTTCTTCATGGCCAGCTCGCTGCGCAGCTCCTGATTCTCCTGCACCAGCATCTGGGCCTTGGCATCGGATTGGCTGGCCGCCTGGGCCTGCTCACGCAGCCGGGCATTCTCCTGCCGCAGGTGCGTCAGCTCGGCCACGGACTCACTGAAGCCACGGATCTTACCCGCCATCCAGTCGGTGCCGACTTGAAGCGGATAGAGCACGGTCGCAATCACCTTTTCTGCAAACGTAACCTCGGAGCGCTCACGCGCCGTGGCGCTCATAGCCCCGAAGATCAGAACCAGTCCCACCAGGACCAGCCCCAGGAGGCGCAACTGACGGTTATTTTTCATGGCTGATGGCACCTAGCCCCCAGCGTGCGAGGGCGAGCTATGATTGCCGCGCCACCCGCCGCAACGTATGCAGGTCGTCCAGACACTTGCCGGTTCCCTTGACCACGCAAAGCAGCGGCTCATCGGCAACGTGGACCGGCATGCCCGTCTCCTTGGAGATCAGCGTGTCCAGGCCCCGCAGCAGGGCACCGCCGCCGGTCATGACGATGCCGCGGTCCATGATGTCGGCCGCCAGTTCCGGCGGGGTGTTCTCCAGCGTGATCTTGATGGCCTCCACGATCGACGTGACAGGCTCCTGAATCGCCTTGCGCACCTCTTCCGAGGTCACCCGCAGGGTGCGGGGCAGGCCCGTGACCAGGTCGCGGCCCCGCACTTCCATGGACTCCTCCACCCCCGTGGCGTATGCGGAGCCGATGGACATCTTGACCTCTTCACCTGTGCGCTCGCCAATCAGCATGTTGTACGTGCGCTTGACCCACTGCACGATGGCCTCATCCATCTCATCGCCGGCGATGCGGATGGACTTGGCTGTCACGAGGCCGCCCAGCGAGATGATCGCGACCTCGGTCGTACCGCCGCCGATGTCCACCACCATGCTGCCCGTGGGCTCTTCCACCGGCAGGCCCGCGCCAATCGCGGCGGCCATGGGCTCCTCAATCACGTAGGCTTCCCGGGCGCCGGCCTGTAGGGCGGCGTCCTGGACGGCGCGCCGCTCGACGCCGGTCACGCCGGACGGGATCCCGATGACCACCCGGGGCCGGAAGGGCGCCCGGCGTGGATACGCCTTATGGATGAAGTACTTGAGCATCGTCTGGGTGATGTCGAAGTCTGCGATGACCCCGTCCTTCATGGGACGGATCGCGATGATATTGCCGGGTGTGCGCCCGAGCATCTGCTTCGCCTCAACGCCCACGGCCAGCGGTTCCTTGCGGTCCCGGTCCATGGCCACAACGGACGGCTCCTGAATGACGATGCCGCGGCCTTTCACGTAGACCAGCGTATTAGCGGTACCAAGATCAATTCCCATATCTCGTGCGAACATCTGCCAAAAAGACACCACACAGTTCCCCTTTCTTCACTGGCACGCCTCCGCCCCACGGATCAGCCCTGGGACCAGTCGGCCAGTCCACGTTCACGAAAGCTCGTGTACCGCCCGTCACCGATAATCAGGTGATCCAGCACCTCGATGCCGACAAGCCGGCCGGCCTGGATCAGCCGCTGGGTGACCTCTCGGTCCTCCCTGCTCGGAGTCGGATCACCGCTGGGGTGATTGTGGGCCAGAATCAACGCGTGCGCACTCTGCCGAATCGCTGGTTTGAAAATCTCCCGGGGATGGACGAGGGACGCCGTTAAGGTCCCTTCAGAGACACATTCGACCTCGATCACGTTATTCTTCGCGTTCAACAAAACTACCTGAAATTGTTCGTGGTCCAGGTGCGCCATGCGCGGCGCCAGGTATTCGTAGACCGCCCGTGGATTGCTAACTTCGTAGCGGGTGACCGGCGCCCGGCCAGCCCGCTGCCCCAGGTGCACAGCGGCCACCACCTGGCAGAGCTTGACAGCGCCGATGCCGGGCACCAGCCGCCGCAGGTCGGCGCTGCGCAAGTGCAGCAGTTGTCCGAGCGCACTGCCCGGTGATTTCCGCTCACAATGATGCAGCAAGTCTCGGGCCAATTCAACCGCTGAACGGCCCTTGACACCGGTTCGGAGCAAGATTGCGATCAGTTCGGTGTCCGTGAGGGCCTCGGGCCCGAGCCGGAGCAGGCGTTCGCGCGGTCGTTCCTCCCGGGGAAGCGCCTTGAGCGGTACGGACATGCAGTGTCTGCCCCTTTCCGGGGCCTCCCCTACAAGACCTCTATGCCGAACTGAGAGAGCATTTGAACCAGACGGCAGATGGGAAGCCCAACCACAGTAAAGTAGTCGCCCTGCACGGAACTGACGATCGCGGCGCCCCGCTCCTGGATGCCGTAGGCACCCGCCTTGTCCATGGGTTCGCCGGAATCCACGTAGCGCTCGATCTGAGCGAGAGTCAGGTCCCGAAAGCGGACGCTGGTACTCTCGTGTGAGACCAGTTCCCGCCGTTCGCCGGTAACCACCGCCAGACCGGTATGAACCTCGTGCTCCCGGCCCGAGAGCCGCTGGAGCATGCCGATGGCGTCTGACCGGTCCCGGGGCTTGCCCAGAATCTCCCCATCAATGACGACGATGGTATCCGCCCCGATCACGAGGGCTCCCGGCTGGTGCCGGGCCACGTCCCGGGCCTTGGAGACCGCCAGGTACTCGACCAGGTCGACGGGTGCCATGGGGGTCGCGACGGATTCGTCAAAGGTACTGGGGATGACACGAAAGGAGACGCCGACCTGCCGCAGGAGCTCCTGGCGGCGGGGCGACGCCGATGCTAAGACGATTTCCAACAAATTCACCTCTGCCGTTACCCGTTCCGAAGTGCGAGCCAGAGGGCGAGAACCAGACCCACGGCGCCGCCAATTGTTAGCTTTAGCTGAATGCCGAAAGAGATGACGAGGAACGCGAGGTCGAGATCTGCTGGACCCAGCTTCAGGGGAATCGCACTGTTCATAAACGGCAGTTGGGTTGCGATTGCCGTGCCCAGCAGTTGCCCGACCACCGCCCCGATCACAGCCCACATGAACGCCAGCCACCCATGACTCACGCCGACAGCCCCCTACCCTTCGAGTGTGACCTGGTACGTAGATACGACGGTGTGCTAACAGATTGGGTTTCGAGGCTGCGTCCATGAATTCCTGTAGGCGCGGACCGACACTCTTCAAGCATACCAGAGATCCCACACCCTGACAAGATTTGTAAGAGAAAAAGAGGACCGCCCCATGGTTGGCGGTCCTCTCCCGACGGGTCAAACTTAGTTGGCGCCGGTGCCCTGATGCAGTGCGCTGTACTGATCCAGCAGGGTCAGGTACCCGTTCATCGCGATCTGGAAATCGGTGCTGCCCGGCCCCGACTTGGCGGCCGTCTGGATCTCGGTGGCGTTGGCGCTGGCCCGGGCGGCCATATCCGCCAGCGGCTTGAGGGTGACATCCTTGGCGGCGGCCTTGTTCAGCTCCGTCGCGAAGGTCCCCAGCTCCTTGCCCTTGGCCATGATCACCGTGGTATCCGGCGTATTGCCGGCCACATGGGTCTCGACCCAGGCCGCCACCTCGTAGAGGTAGGTGTTCATGGCCACAACACCCTTGTGCAGGTCCGGCCCCTTGACGGACCCAGTGGTCACGGGGATGGCGGCAGCGCTGCTAGTGACCGAGACCGGCACCGTGATGGCGTTGGTGATACCACCGTCCGCCATCAGCTTCACCTTGGCCTCACTCGCTGCCATGGAACTGGTATACAGGCCACCATAGACCTTGTAGAGACCCGCTACACTCTTCGGGGCCATCATCGCGATGAAACCCTTGTCCGACAAGTTCTGCACCAGGCTGCGAGCACTTGACTCAGACCGGAACGCCCCGACCTGGATGAAGAAAAGCTTGTAATCCTCGGTCGTGGCCGGCGTGGGCACGCCGCTGATCGTATTGTCCTGTGCGCCTGAAGTAACGCTGGGCGTGCTCTTGGGGGCCTCGACGCTCAGGGTGTCGTTGAGCCAATTCCCGGCGAACCACGCTCCGACCAGGGCCAGTATCGTGGCCAGGATGAAGCTGCCGCCCCACCGATCCTTCATTTTCTGTTGCGCCGAGCGGCCGAAACGATGCATGCAGTCCCCTCCCGCTCTCTTGGTTGGTATTTCGCCTCGCCGGTGGGATGGCAGCACCTGACCCGGCCATGGTCCGGGGGTCAGAGCGCTTTCCGTCTTGGCGGGCCTTTCCCAACCATGCCTATGCGGACAGGGTGTCGCTTATTCTCGTCCGAGCCATTCGCGCAGATGCCGCCGTGCCGGGCCGACTACGTAGAACGAGCCCGTGATGATGATGAGGTCGTGCGGGCCGGCGACTGCGATGGCCGCCTCCACCGCAGCTGCGATGGTCGGTGCAACTGCGGGTGTGGGGCCTTGGAGTTGCGTGCACACTTCGGCCAGCCGCTCGGCCGGCAGGGCGCGCGCACTGACCGGGGTGGTGGTCCACACCCGGTCGGCCAGTGACAGCAGGGGCCGGGCCATGTCTGCCACGTTCTTGTCGGCCAGGACGCCCAGGACCAGGGTCACCCGGGAGTCAGGAAAGTACTCCCGCACAGCCTCCGCCAGCGCCTCGCACTTGGCGGGGTTGTGGGCGGCGTCCAGCAGTACAGTTGGACCACCCGCGGCGAGTTCGTTGATTTCGAATCGCCCCGGCCACTCCATCGCGGCGAACCCCGCCCGAATCGCCGGCTCGGTCACCCCCGCCATCTCCAGCAGCCTGAGCGCCACGGCGGCGTTCCCTGCCTGGTGCCGCCCCAGCAGCGACAGCGCCACGTTGCGATACCAGCCCCGGGCGCCCCGCAGGTCCACAATCTGGGTCGCACCGTCGTGCCGTTGGATTGCGTAGTCGGCGGCCGTAACCTCCGTGAGCACGGCGTCGGCGGCCAGCGCCACCTGCCGGATCACCTCCAACGCCCCCGGGTGCTCAGTCCCCGTGACACACGGAACGGCGGGTTTGATGATGCCCGCCTTGTCCCATGCGATCTGCTCATGTGTGTTACCCAGCCAATCCGTGTGGTCCAGCCCGATGTTGGTAATGCACGTGATCACCGGGGCCTCCGCCGCCGTCGTGGCATCGAAGCGCCCGCCCAGACCGACTTCCAGTACCAGCCAGTCCACGTGCTGCTCGGCGAAGTAGAGGAACGCTGCCACCGTCAGCACCTCGAACTCCGTGGGCTGCTCGCTGCCGCCAGCCACCATGGCGGTGCCCAGCAGCCTTACCCGGTCGATCAGGTCAGCAAAGTCCGCCTCTGCGATCTCGCGGCGGTCTACTTGCAGCCGCTCGGTGTACCGCTCCAGCGACGGCGAGTTGTAGAGCCCCGTCCGCCACCCGGCCGCCCGCAGGCCCGCCTCGACCATCGCAGCCACGGACCCCTTGCCGCTGGTCCCTGTGATGTGAATGATCCGCCCGGCCTTCAGGTCGGGCCGCCCGGCCCGCCGGAGCAGCTCCACCGTGCGGTCGAGGCCGGGCTTCATGCCAAAGCGTTGCAAGCTGTGCAAATACGCCAGCGCTTCATCGAAGGTCAAATCAGGTCACTTCGCTTTCTAGATCCGACGCAGCATCTCCACGCGAGCCTGCAGCGAGCCCAGCTTCTCCTGGAATGCCTCCGCCTCCGCCCGGGTCTGTGCGATCACCTCAGGCCGGGCCTTGGCGAGGAAGCCCTGGTTCCCCAGCTTGCCCTGCAACTTGGCAAGCTCCGCCTCGGCGGCCTTGGCCTCCTTGGTCAGCCGCTCGAGCTCTTTGGGGATGTCAATCAGCCCGCCGACCGGCACGTAGACCTCCACGCCGGAAAGCATCGCATTGGCGGCGTTGGCGGGGATTGTAGCCGTCGCCGGGCCGATGTTCAAGTTCGCGGTCTTCCCCAGGTTCTCGATGAAGGACCGCCCCTCTTCCAGGATCGCCAGCGCCTCGGCGCTGGTCGCCAGCAGGGTGGCGTCGATCTTGGCGTGCTCGCCCAGGCGAAACTCCGACCGAATCGAGCGCAGCGCCTTGATGCTATCGATGATCAGGCCCATGCGGACCGCAGCGTCGGCATCCTCCCAGGCGCCCAACGGCACCGGATACTGGGTTACGCTGATGGACGGCTGCAACTCGGCCTGCCCGCTCTGCTCGGCAATCGCTCCAGCGATGTCGATCGGCTGTGACTGGGCGGGCAGCCTCTGCCAGATGGCCTCCGTGATGAACGGCATGAACGGGTGCAGGAGCCGCAGCGTCCCCTCGAGCACCACGGCCAGGGTCTCCTGGGCGGCCGCCCGGGTGGGGTTCTCCAGGTTGTACAGCCTCGGCTTGACCAGCTCGATATACCAGTCGCAGAACTCACTCCAGATGAACTCGTAGATCGCCCGGGCCGCCTCGCCGTACTGGTACTCGGAGAGCAGCCGGTCCACGTCCCCCACGGTCTGGTTGAAGCGGTGCATGATCCAGCGGTCGGTCAGGTTGAACTCGGTGGTCCCGGCCTGCGCATCGTCACCGGACCAGTCCTCCAGGTTCATCAGCACAAAGCGGCTGGCATTCCAGAGCTTGTTGGCGAAGTTGCGGGCGGACTCCACCTTGTCCCAGTAGAAGCGGGAGTCGTTGCCCGGCGTGTTTCCCGTCACGAGCATGAAGCGGAGCGCATCTGTGCCGTGCTTCTCGATCACATCCAGCGGATCGATGCCGTTGCCCAGGGTCTTGGAGAACTTCCGCCCCTGGCTGTCGCGAATCAGCCCGTGCAGCACCACCGTGTGGAACGGATTCTTGCCGGTCAGTTCGATGCCGCTGAAGATCATCCGGGCCACCCAAAAGAAAAGGATGTCGTACCCGGTGATCAGTACATCGTTGGGATAGAAGTAGCCGGCGTCCTTGGTCTGGTCCGGCCAGCCCAGGGTTGAGAACGGCCAGAGCGCCGATGAGAACCAGGTGTCCAGGGCGTCCTCGTCCTGGTGAATCTGCTCGCTGCCGCAGTGGACGCAGCGGGTGGGATCCGCCACCTCCACGGTCTTCTCGCCGCAGGCGTCGCAGTACCAGACCGGGATGCGATGCCCCCACCAGATCTGCCGGGAGATACACCAATCCTGGATGTTCTCCATCCAGTGCAGATAGACTTTCGTGAACCGCTCGGGAACAATGCGGATCGCACCGCCCGCCACGGCCTTGGCCGCCGGCTCGGCCAGCGGCGCCATCTTCACATACCACTGCCGGGAGATGATCGGCTCAACCACGGTCCCGCAGCGGTCACAGCAACCGATGTTGTGCTTGTGCGGCTCGATCTTCACCAGCCAGCCCTCGGTCTCGGCGTCGGCCACGATCTGCTTGCGGCAGGCGTAGCGGTCCAGGCCTGCGTACTTGCCGCCGGCCTCGGTGATCTCGCCCTTGAGGCCAATGACCTGGATCATCTCAAGGTTATGACGCGTGCCCATCTCAAAGTCGTTGGGGTCGTGGAACGGCGTCACCTTGACGCAGCCGGTTCCGAACTCCTTCTCCACGTAGGCATCGGCGATGATCGGGATCACTTTGCCAGTGGCCGGGTGGGTCAGGGTCTTGCCCACGAGGTGCTTATAGCGGTCATCGTCGGGGTTCACGGCTACGGCAGTGTCGCCGAGCATGGTCTCGGGACGGGTGGTCGCCACCTCGATATGCCCCGTGCCATCGGTCAGCGGGTACCGGAAGTGCCAGAGATTACTGTCGCGCTCCTCGTACTCCACCTCGATGTCCGAGAGGGCCGTGAGGTCCTTCGGGCACCAGTTTGTGATGCGGGCGCCCTGGTAGATCAGCCCCCGCTTGTAGAGCTGCACAAAGAAGGCCCGCACGGCTTTGGACAGCCCCTCGTCCATCGTGAAGCCCTCGCGGCTCCAATCCGCCGAGACGCCCAGCTTGCGCAGCTGGCCGTTGATGCGGTCCGCATACTTACCCTTCCACTCCCAGGCCTTGGCCACGAAGCGCTCGCGGCCGAGGTCATGGCGGGTCTTGCCCTGCTCCTTGCGCAGGTCTTCCTCCACCTTGATCTGCGTGGCGAGGCCGGCATGGTCCGTGCCGGGCAGGTAGAGGGCAGGGTAGCCCTGCATCCGCTTCCACCGGATCATGATGTCAATCATGGTATTGTTCAGAGCGTGGCCCATGTGCAGAGCGCCCGTGACGTTGGGCGGCGGGATGACGATGGTATAGGGCTGCTTGCCTGGCACGACCGGGGCCTGGAAGAACTTGCCCTCCATCCAGTACTGGTAGTATTCATCCTCCACCAGCTTCGGGTCATACTTGGATGCGAGTTCGATCGCCTGGGGGTTCTGCTCGTCTGCCATGGGAACGCCTCCTTGGAATAACAAAGCCCCGGCTGTCCGATAAGGACGAGCCGGGGCTCGCGGTACCACCTTACTTCCCCCACCGAGCTTTTGGCCGGTCAGGGACTCTCGTGCGCTGTAACGGGCGAAAACCCGGCGCTCCCTAGCGGCTGGGCCGTTCAGGAGAGCAGCATCGGCGGCGACTTCACTCCGGCTCGTTCGGGAACCCTTGCACCCGGTGGGGTCCCCTCGCTTGGAACGGCTGGTGGAGCTACTCCTCCGCGTCAACGCTATTCAATCTCGTATAGACTCATGATACTTACTGCGCCAGCAGTTGTCAACGACGGGGCGGGGCGGCTCAGCGCACCGCCTAATCGCCCTCGCCCTGAGGCCCCTGGGGCTTGTGGAACTCATGCGCCAGAAGCCGTAGCTGGACGGCATCCAGGTACCGATCGCCCGCCCAGTAGAAGTCCTCCCGGCGGCCCTCAAACTTGAAACCGCATGCCTCGTAGTACCGGCGCACCCGCTCGCTCTCGCCAACCAACGAGACCCCAACCCGGTGCATGTTTAGCACGCGGAATGCATACGCAGCCATCGTGCGGATGCTGTCTTCCTCAAACCCGCGCCCTCGGTGGTCGGACTCACCGATGAGCAGGTTCAGTTCCGCATGCCGGTGCACCCAGTCGACATCCTTCAGTTGCACCAGGCCGATGGGCCGGCCATCCATGGTCTCCACCACCATCTGCTGGGCGTCGTTGCTCCGCTCCTTGAGGCCCTGGTCCAACTCCTTCTTTGACCGCAGGTGCGGCACGTCCCGTGTGGTGGCCAGACCCTCCAGTTCATTGACCCAGCGCTGCATGACCTCAACATCGGCGTCTTCCAATGCGCGGAGCCTGACCTTATCGCCATAAAGCATTTGCACGCATCCCCTCCCCTTTGCAACGAATTCCTCACTCTAGAAAACGGTCCAACTGTGTGATAGGTTCGCACTGCGTAATCCGCGGCAAAAAAAACGCCCGACCCATGACCCAACGGCCACCGGTCTGACGTTCTACCCAACCCTGCGGGACTGGAACCGCTCCCACCGAACCCGGGTCAGGTCCATCAGCAGCACAGGCGCCGGATCATCCCGCCGGGCGCTGGGCTGCAGCATCGCCTCCGTACGGAACCCGATCCGCTCATACAACCGCACCGCACGCTCATTCGAGGCAAAAACCCTGAGATAGATGGTTCGCAGACCATACTCCCGAAAGGCCATCTGGAGCGCGAGGGCGAGTGCGTCACGACCATACCCCTGGCTCCAACAATCCTTCTCCCCGATACAGATCCGCAGTTCAGCCGCGCCGGTCCGCCAGTTCACATGCGCCAGCTCCACCTCGCCGATCAGGCGGCCGGCGAGGGTCTCAATCGCCATCGCTCGGCAGTAGCGACCCGCACACACGGACTGGAACCATTCCTGGACGCTGATCTCCCCAAAACGCTGGCCCATGAGTGCGATGATTTCAGGGTCGTCATCCCATGTTTTCAACCGCGGCAGGTCCGCCGCACAAACCGCCCGCAGCGCGGTGAGCCGCCCGGTAAACCTGCCAGCCGGTTCCCCGGCCCGTTGTGCCTGTTCGATCGCCATGCACGCCCTCTGTGTTATGTGTCGGTTGACCTTGGCATGTTGGTTCGACGGCGGGCAGTCAGGTCCTTTAGGAAAATGCAGGTGGGCCCGCACTGTGAGGGCGCGAAAAAGGGCGGGGTTCCAGAAAAAGCCCGCCCAACGGCGATCAGTCCTTCAATTCCGTGTACATTCGCAACAGGATTGCCGAGAGCGACTGACGCTGGGTGGCATCCCAGACTTGCGAGAGGTTGGCCAGTTCCTCGGACAGCTCTTTGCTGATCTCCCCGACGCCGTTGCCCTTGTCGGTCAGCCGCACCATGATGACCCGCCGGTCCTCAGTGCTCCGCTGCCGCTGCAGCCAGCCATCCCGCTCCAACCGGTCGACAATCCCGGTGACGTTGCCACGGCTGCAGTTCAGGTGCTCACTGAGCCCGCCCAGCGTCGAGTCCACCTCGCTGATCGCCGCTTGCAAGAGCTGGTATTGCGGCATCGTCAACCCATACCGGGCACCCAGGAACCGGTCGCAACGCTTACCCACCAAGTCAGAGATGATCTGAAGCAACGGCAG
>DAHVXO010000136.1 GCA_027356675.1 Symbiobacteriaceae bacterium
CGGGGCTTGAGAGCCCGCCGGGACAGAGCGAAAACCTCACTGAGCATCTCCAGCCACTCCGCCTGGCCTTGGATGCCAATGGCCGGCGGGTCCTCATCCTCCTGGAAGCGGTGCAGCTTCGTGCTCCGGCGTTCGCTCGCCTCGCCGCCTGCCCGCTTAAACTTGCCGGTGGAGCGCCGCCGCCGGTCCATATCCCAGTAGGGCACGTCCGTGAGCACCAGGTCGAAGGATTCCGCCGCGAGACCCTGCAGCACATCACGGCTGTCGCCGCAGATGGCCTCCATCTCGGTCAGGTGCTCCCGGAGGCAAACCTCCCGATAGATCCCGACCCAGCGCGAGTTGACTTCCACCCCTACGGCCCGACGGCCGGTGAGGGACGCGCCCAGCAACGTGCCACCCACGCCCATGAACGGGTCGAGGACCCGTTGGCCGGTCTTGGTGAATGTGCGAATCAGTTCCGCACAAAGCTCCGGCGGCTTCTGCCCGCCGTGCTGGCTCCGGAGCTCAAACTGCAAGGATGGCGGGTAGGCCTTGTTGACCACCGACCGGGTGCTGAAGACCCATTCCTTGCCCGTGAGGTCGTTGAGGCGGTTTCCGGTATGGTAGATGCCCCGGTCGCCCATGTCCACATGGTGGGGCGCCAGTACCGGTACTCGATTGGGTGCAGCCATGAGAGCACCTCCAATGCAATGTTATGGCTCCAATGCAATGATATACAATGTTGGAAGAGGTAATTCCCACTATACTGCAATCATCCAATGGTGTAAAGACCCAGCTTCGCCATTGTAATGCCATTGTTGCCGGTCAGTCCAGCGTATGGAAGTCGCGGTGCTCGGTCAGACTAGGTCCAGATGGGAATGTGAGGTGAACCCGGTGGAGGAACCCCAGTGGAACAATCCCAATACGGACCTGGCCCTGGAGGCCACGGCGGCAGTCCGTGGCGATGATCAGACCGAGTTGCCCGGGGTGCGAACGCGGGAGGAACGGCATGACGCTGCGACGGTGACTTGGGTGGAGGTCTTCTCGCCCGAGGGCGAGCGGGCCGTTGGCAAGGCGATGGGCTCCTACGTGACCCTCGACAGCCCCGGACTGCGCCGCCGCAACCGAGACCTGCAGGAGACCGTGGGCCAGATTCTTGTGACGGAGCTCGCCAAACTATTAAACCTGGGCCCCCAGAGCAGCGTATTGATCGTGGGTTTGGGCAATTGGAACGCCACCCCGGACGCTTTGGGCCCCCGGGTGACCCAGAAGGTGATGGTGACGCGTCACCTGCGGGAGTATGTACCGGCGGATGTCGCTGGCGGACTGCGCTCCGTGGCCGCCCTGTCGCCGGGCGTTCTGGGCATTACCGGCATCGAGACGGCCGAGGTGATTCAGGGCGTGGTGGAACGGATCAGGCCGGACATGGTCATTTGCATTGATGCCCTGGCCGCCAGGAGCGTTGAGCGCATCGGAACCACAGTGCAGTTGGCCGATACCGGCATCAGCCCGGGGTCGGGCATCGGGAACCAGCGCAAGGGGCTGAATCAGCAGACGCTGGGGGTGCCTGTCATCGCCATCGGTGTGCCCACCGTAGTGCACGCCGCCACCATCGCCAACGATGTGCTGGAAGCGCTCAACAACGAGTATCGGGGTAAGAAGGTCTTCTTCGAGCTCTTCAGCTCCCCGGAGAAGCGGCGGGACATGATCAAGCAGGTACTGGGACCGTCCGTGTCGGAGCTGGTGGTGACGCCGAAGGAGATTGACGACCTGATCGATGATATGGCCAAGGTGATCGCAGGCAGCCTCAACGCCGTGCTGCACAGCAGCATCACGTCTCAGGATCTGCTCCGGTATTTGAACTGAGGTCACCGCCGACGGGGCGTACCGCGCAAAGGGCAGGGCCGTAGCCCCGCCCGACAACTCTGATAATCCCTAGCGGGTGGTCGTGCCGAAGGTCCCCATGCCGGCCGTCCCAGCGGCGCCGGTCGTGGCCGCCCCGCTGCCCAGCTGCGATTCAGCCAGGGCGATCATCTTCTTGACCATGTAGCCACCGACCGAGCCGTTGACCCGACTTGGCAGGTCGCCCTTGTACTGCTGGGCGTAGTTCTGGATGCCGAGTTCGCTGGCCGTCTGCTGCTTCAGGTTCTCCAGAGCGGCCCGAGCCTGTTGGACGAGGATATCATTGTTGTTGGTGTTGCTGGTGTTGCCGGCAGCGCCGGTCATGCCGCCAAACGCGGTTCCCATTTGAAGCCCTCCCTACTCTTAGTTAGAACGTGCCGCCGCCGCCCAGTTGAGACTCGGCGAGGGCGATCATCCGCTTGACCATCTGCCCGCCCACTGAGCCGTTGACACGGCTCGGCAGGTCACCCTTGTAGCCCTGCTGCGCATAGTTGGTGATGCCGACCTCGGCAGCGGCTTCCTGCTTCAGCTGCTCCAATCCCTGGCGGGCCTGAGGCACAAGAATCTGATTGCTGGTGTTGGTAGCCATGTCTGTCTGAGCCCTCCTTGTTATGTTGTTGGCTTTAATGTGCGACAAACCGCATAGGCTCATGCTAGCATCATTTCCCACCCCGCGCGGCGGGAAAAAGGCGATGACCGCCTGCGTGAGCAGGCGGTCGCCGGGCTTTGGGGGGAGACCTGCTTTTGTTTGCCGCGTGTCAACAGCAGGATCAGCGTGCAAGCCCGGCTAGCGGGGCGGCTTGCTTATCGCATCATGTGCATGACACCGATAACGATTGTGGTGATTCCGCCCGCCGAGGCTGCCAACCCGCTGAGCATCTTGCCGATGGCAGGCATCTCTTCGGTTTCACCTTCGGCATACGTGCGCACCGTCGTCGCCTCGCCTGCCAGGGCGAATCCGAGTCCGCCCATGAAGAGCAGTACTGCCGTGGATTCCCCGCTTTCGGTGATTGGGGCGGTAGCTGCTCAGTCGGTGACCACCTCGATCCGAGCGCCGAGGCGCCGCAGGTGGTCGAAGAAGTGTGGATAGGATTTGGCGACATGGTGTGCGTCCTTGATCGTGACCGGTGCCTGACTCCGCAGTGCGACCACCGTCAGTCCCATGATCACCCGGTGATCGATGTGGCTCTGGACCGTGCAGCCGCCGGGAAGCCCGCCGGGCTGGCCGGTGATGATCAGTTCGGCCGGACCTTCCGCGACCTGGGCCCCTGCTATGAGCAGCTCGGCTCGGTAGTCGGTGATCCGATCGCACTCCTTGTGGCGCAGATTTCCAATATTATAATAGGTACTTTGCCCCATTGCATAGACTGAACATGCTACTAAAGCCAGGACGGCATCCGTAAATTTGTCTCCATCGAAGCGGCCGCCATGGAGAGGGCGGCCGCCCCGCACCCGCACGGTCGTGCCCTCCTGGGCAATGTCTGCGCCCATGCTCGCCAGCACGTCCACTGCGGCACGCTCGCCCTGTTCGTCCGGGTACATCCTGAGCACGGAGACATCCGATGGGACGATTGCGGCGGCCGCCAGGAGCGCTGCGACGCCCGGGTAGTCGCCGGGGACGGTATATGTGCGCGGCTGATAGGCCTGGCCGCCGGGGACAACGAAGCGCCGGAGGTCGTCGCTGACGATCACGGTAATCCCGGCTTCGCGCAGCACCTGGAGGGTCTGGCGTATCGGTGGCGCGGACTTGAGATCACCCGTCACTTCGATGGTGATGTCGTGCCCGGTCAGCGGTGCCGCGAAGAGCAACCCGCTGGTGAACTGGCTGGAGACTTCGCCGCTGACCCGGACCGTGCCGCCCTGCAAATCACCGCCGAAGACGGTGATGGGCAGGCGCCCGTCCCGGCTGGCCGTGCGGGCGCCGAGTTGGGCGAGGGCATCCAGCAGGTCGCCCTGGGGGCGCTTTCCCAGTGAATCCGCGTACTCAGTCACGAAGGTCACCTGCGGCAGCGTCGCGGCGCAGACGGCAATCAGGAACCGCAGCACGGCGCCGGCGTTGCCCGGGTTGAGCACGCCAAGGCTCGACGGATGGCGGCCGAATCCCCGCACTCGCAGGGACTCGCCCTCGGTCGTCAGCTGCGCCCCCAGTGCGGTGAGACACCGCTGCATGGCTTCACTGTCCTCGCTCTGGGCGGGGAAGTGAATCACGCTCTCCCCCTCGGCCAAGGCCGCGGCCAGGAGATAGCGGGTCGTGTAATTCTTGGAGCTGGGCGGGTTGATCGTCCCTTCCAGCCGCTCGGCCGGGTAGACCCGCACATCCATCGGTAGAATTCCCTCCTGACAATCGGGGGAAGGCAGAGCGCCTTGGCATTATCTGGGGTGAGAGTCACGGTTGCCTCTAATCGACGCCTGGTATAGTCGCATCCAACGGCACACAGGGTTGTGGTTCAAGCCTCAGGATCGCGGGGGCAGGCGCCGCCGGGTCTCATGGGCCCGGGCGAAGACCCGCTCGATGCCCGCCACATCGCCCCGCTCCAGGGCGGACTCCAACTCGTCCAGGGACTCCCGGAAGATCAGGAGTGCCGAGCGGATGGCGATCGGATTGGTCAGGAAGATATCGGTCCACAGGTTCGCAGGGCTGCCCGCGATGCGTGTGGTGTCCCGGAAGCCGGTGGCCGCCAGGTCCAGCACCCCGCCCACCCGCTCCTCGCTCACCAGGGCGGTGGCCGCCAGAGCGGTGGCCACCAGCTGCGGCAGGTGCGAGGCCATGGCTACCCGGGCGTCGTGCTCGGCGGGGTCCATCACCCGGACAATCCCACCGGCCGCCTCGGCCAGGCTCCGCATGACCTCCAGCGCTTCGGGGGTGGCCCGCTCCCCGGTGGTCAGCACGTAACGGCAACCCCGGGAGAGGTCGGCCGTAGCGTTCTCCACCCCCGACAACTCCCGCCCGAAGAGCGGGTGGCCGCCTACGAAGAAGGCACCCTCCGGGAGGTGAGCCTCCCAGGCCTTCACGATCGCCAATTTGGTGGAACCTACATCCGTGACGATGGTCCCGGGTCGTACGAACCGGGCGTGGGTGGCAGCTTGAAGGGCAATCGCCTGCACCGGCGCCCCCAGCACGATTACATCGGCCTTCGCAAAGCCCTCGGCGGGATCCGTCACCCAGCGATCGATCGCTCCCAGCCGCACCGCCTCATCCAGCGGGCGGCGGCCGATGCCAACGATCTCGCGGGCCAGGCCAGCCCGGCGCCACGCCATCCCGAGCGATCCGCCGATCAGGCCGACGCCCCAGATGGCGATGCGAAAGCCACCCTCGCTAGACATGGGAGTGGGCGGCCAGCGGCACCCGGCGCCCCAACACCTCGGCGATGGCGCTGATCTCGGCCATCATCTGCTGGAAGGCGGCCGGTCCGATGGTTTGGGCGGCGTCGCTCTTGGCCTCGTCCGGCTTGTGATGCACCTCGACGAGAATGCCGTCGGCACCGGCCGCAACGGCGGCGCGGGCCATGGCAACGACGAAGGAGCGCTTGCCGACGCCGTGACTGGGGTCGACGACCACCGGCAAGTGGGTCAGCGCTTTGGCCACCACGACGGCGGAGAGGTCCAAGGTGTTGCGGGTGGCGGTCTCAAAGGTCCGGATACCACGCTCGCAGAGGATGACCTGATGATTGCCCTCGCTCATGACATACTCGGCGCTCATCAGCCACTCTTCGATGGTGGCGTTCATGCCCCGCTTGAGGAGCACCGGCTTGCTGGCCTTTCCGACCTCCTTGAGGAGGCTGAAATTCTGCATGTTCCGGGTGCCGATCTGAAAGACATCGGCGTAACGCTCCACCAGCTCGACATCGCGGGTGTCCATCACTTCTGTGACGACGGGCAGTCCAAACTGGTCCCGGGCTTCGGCCAGGAGCTTGAGACCTTCCTCGCCCATGCCCTGGAAGCTATAGGGGCTTGTCCGGGGTTTGAAGGCGCCGGCCCGCAGGGCGTGGGCGCCGGCGGACTTGACGATCTGACTGCTCTCCATGAGTGACTCCCGGCCCTCCACCGAACACGGACCGGCCCCGATCCAGAGGCTATCGCCACCGACGGTGCTGGTGCCAATGTTGATGACGGTCTCCTCGGGATGGAAATCACGGGAGGCGAGCTTGTAAGGCTTGGAGATCGGCGTAACCTGCTCCACGCCAGGGGCGGCCTCGATGTTGAGGTTAAACAGTTGGGCCCGGTCGCCGCCGATGGCGCCGATAATGGTCCGCTCCACCCCACGGGAGAGGTGCACACCAAAGCCTACGGACTTCACCCGCTCGATGACTGCGTTGATCTCGTTCTCATTGGCACCCTTGCGCATGATGATAATCATGAAGCACACACCTCTATGTTCCTGATTGGGAGCCAAGTCGGGAAAACAAAAACAGCTTCCGCCCCAAAACGGGACGGAAGCTGCGCATGCACAGCCTTCGCGGTACCACCCTGCTTGGTCCTCGAAAGGACCCACCTCTGTAGAGGACGAACATCCTCCCCGCCCGTGATAACGGAGGCGTACCGTCGTACCTAATCCGGCGGTCTGGATCCGCCGTTTCAGCTCGCGCTCCCGGGTGTATTCAGTCCGCCTTTGGCACCAGCTTGCACCTACCGCTGGCTCTCTGAGGCTCTCCGGCGTTGGACTTACTTCTCCCGCTCATCGCTTTGGAATATTAGAGCAGAGTTTACCACCCGTTCGTCCCACCTGTCAACCCCGAATTCTGCAGTCAGGCCATCCGGGTTGCGGCCTTAAGTTCGGCGACGAAAGCGGAGACCTTCTGCGTCAGGTCGGCTTCACCCAGGCCCTCGCCGCAGAGGCGGACGATGGCGCTGCCGACGATCACCCCGTCGGCGATGGCGGCCACCTGGCGGACCTGTTCCGGCGTGGCGATCCCGAAGCCTACGGC
>DAHVXO010000054.1 GCA_027356675.1 Symbiobacteriaceae bacterium
GAGCCGTGGAGAGGCTCCGGGTGGGACTCTACGCCTGGCTGTTGCAGTTTCACGGGGTCGCCACCCGGTACCTTCACCACTACCTGGCCTGGTATCGCCTTCCTGGCCGGACCGCCCGGCAACTGCTGGTCGAAAGCAACACCCTGCGGCCGCGACAGGTGGGGTGAGCGGACCGCTGGGTAGCCGGGGCCGGTCAGGGCCTGCTGCAATTCCACAGTTCCCTGGAACAAAGCTTAGGCGGTGCGAAGGCATTACCCCCACACCGGCGGCTGTCGTCACGGGCCCGACGGCGATCGCCAAATCACGCCGGACTCGTGCAGCGCTTGACTGAAACAAACGAAGATCTCCGTCAGCAACTGGGGGGTCTGCCCTCATCGGTCCAGGCTGGGCCGCAGGCAGAACCTTACCCGGAGGGCTTTTCATGAAAGCCCGAACGGGAGGCTCCACCTTGAACACCGATCGCCGCTGTCGTTCACCACTCCATAGCAGGAATCCGCCCGGGAGCGTGGAACGCGTTATCCGTGGCAGTGCCGGATCCTAACCCGAACCTGAGGAGGGCTGTATTTGACCGCCAAGGGCGAGCGCGCCATGCCCTGGTACGAGATCCTGTTCAAGTACTCGATCTTTGAGTCCGGGGATTCGGCCTGGTCGCTCTTGATCGTCTCCACGTATTTCGGCACGTTCTTACAGGCGGTCCTGGGGCAGCCGGGGGCAAACTTCGGCTGGGCGGTGACCGTCGGGGCGTTGGTGGTGGCTGTGGCCTCGCCGCTGCTGGGGGCGGCAGCCGACCACAGCGGGCGGCGCCAGCCATACCTGCGGTTCTTCACCTTCGCCGTGGTGGGCTTGACGGCGGCCCTGGGGTTCACGAACACGGTCTGGATGGCCATGGCTCTCTTTATCCTCGCCTACATTGCCGTCAATGGCGCCTTCACCTTCTTCACGGCGATGCTCCCGGCCGTGAGCACCGAGAAGAACGTCTCCACGGTGGTCTCCATGTCTGTAGGCATCGGCTACGCCGGCGGCCTGGCCTGCATGCTCGTGCTCGGCCGGCTGGTCCCGACCGATCAGCAGGCAGGGCGCATCTTCCTGCCGATGGCGATCGCCTACCTGCTCTTCGCCCTCCCGGCGCTGTATCTCGCGCCGGACTTTGAGCGCAAGAGTTCGCACACGCTGGATATCCGGGCGGCATACGGGCGGGTCGCGCAGACCTTCCATGAGGCCCGGCGCCACCGCCTGCTCTTCCGCTTCCTCGTCGCCGACTTCCTTTACGAGAACGCCGTGGCCTCCGTCATCACCTTGATGGGGCTGTATTCCCGCAACATCATGGGCTTTTCGGCCAGTGAGCTGACGGCGCTCTTCGGGCCGGCGCTGATCGTCTCGATGCTCTCGGCCTGGTTCATCTTCGGGCCGCTGGTCCGGGCGATTGGGCCCAAGCAGTCCGTGCTGATCGACCTGGGCGTCTGGCTCCTGCTCTTCGCGCTCACATTGCTGATCAGGCCGGGGACCGTGCTGAATCTGGGCCCGGTGCACCTGGGAACCAAGGCGCTCTTCACCATCGCCGTGGCGCCGCTCGCGGGGATGGGGCTGGCGGGGATCTGGTCGTCGAGCCGAGTGCTGATGACCGCCCTGACCCCCGTGGAGAAATCCGGTGAGTTCTGGGGCCTGTATAGCCTCTCCGGGCGCTCTGCGAGCGTGCTCGGGGACTTGACGTGGACGACGATTCTGACGCTGTTGGGCGAGCAGCTCTTCGGGTATCAGATCGCCATCGTGGCCTTAGCGGTGTATGTGATTGCCGGTGGCCTGATCGTGGTCACACTGCCGGATGCCAGGCCCAGTGCAGCGAACTTCGTGGCGGTGTAGTTAGATTCCATTTTCGTTGGAGGCACACAACTTGATCGGTCTGGGTACGCTCGTAAACACTGCAACCATAATTGTCGGCGGGGCCCTGGGGAGCCTCGTCATCCCCCGGGTGCCGGAGAATGTGCGCAAGGGCACGATGCAAGCGCTGGGACTGGCTGTGATCCTCCTCGGCCTGCAGATGGCCTGGGAGACGCAGAAGATGCTGCTGGTGCTCATCGCCCTCGCGGTGGGGACCGTGACCGGTGAGCTGGTAGGGATCGATGACCGCCTGCAGGGTCTGGCGGGGAAGCTGGAGCGCTGGCCCATAACCCAGCGCGGTGGCTTCGCCAAGGCCTTCGTCCAGACCACCCTGCTCTTCTGCGTAGGTGCCATGTCCATCACCGGGGCCTTGCGGGATGGGCTCAATGGCGATCCATCGATCCTGTATGCCAAGGCCGTGCTCGATGGCATCGGTGCCATCATGTTCGGTTCGGTGATGGGACCGGGTGTGATGCTGGCCGCAATCCCAGTCCTGCTCTATCAGGGTCTGCTGACCATCGGGGCGTCGTGGATCAGTCTGGTGCTCACCGGACCGATGATCCATGAGATCGGTGCGACGGGCGGGTTGTTGGTGGCGGGGTTGGGCCTGAACCTGGTGGGCGCTACGGAGATCAAGGTGGCGAACCTGCTGCCGGCGTTGGTGGTCGTGGCGGTCCTGGTGGGCTTGGGTTTGTAGGGTGGGGGAAGCGATTGGCGAATGTGGGCGGTGGGAGGGTACAGAGAGAATGAACATCACCCATGCACGAGAAGCGTTCAGCCGGCTGGTCTTATATGCCAGGGCGTTAGACACCGAACCCGGGCACGCCATGCGCCGCTTCGTGACCGCCCTGGAGACACGCACAGAAGTCGAAGAGCGCTATTTGGACCTGGTCCGGGCGATGTACGTGGCCGGTCCCATTACCGGGCCGATGGCCGACGCCTGGCAAAATCACCTGCTAGCGCGCATCCTGGCAGATGAGAACCCGCTGACCCTGGGCGCGTCTGCCGGCCCCCTGACCCCCGAGGTCATGGAGGCCGCCGCACACGACCTGCGCCACCTCCAACGGCTCTTCCAGCTCACAGGACCGGCCTGCCTATCCCTGGGCAAGCTGTCCGGCCTGCCGACATGGCCCGGTTGGGGTCCCCCTGTCTCCAACAACCCCGCCGCACCAAGTCTGGCGGCCATGAGCGCCGACATGGCGGCCGCCTCGGACTGGAGTACGCTCACCGAGCGCCTGGTCCGCTTCCACCGCAAATCCGGCGCCGGCATCGCCGCTGCCCACTGGTACATGCGGTGGACCGACCGCGAGCTTACCGGCATCACAGAGCCCCAACTGGTTAACCTGGACGACCTGGTAGGCCTCCAGGAGGCCAAGTCCACAGTCATCCGCAACACAGAGCAATTCCTGCGCGGCGGTTCGGCCAACAACCTTCTCCTCTATGGGACTCGCGGCACAGGCAAATCCTCCATGGTCCGGGGCCTCGCCGCACGCTACGGCGAGGCCGGCCTACGCCTGGTGGAGGTCAGCCACGCGGCCATCAACACCCTGCCGGAACTGTTCCGCATACTCAAGCGGTCCGTCCAACGCTTCGTGCTCTTCCTGGACGACCTCTCCTTCGACGAGAACGCCTCGGACTACAGGGCCTTCAAGTCCATGGTCGAGGGGGCGCTGGAGGAGCGACCGGCGAACGTACTGCTCTATGCCACGTCCAACCGCCGACACCTGCTACCCGAGCGGTGGACCGACCGCAACACGCCAGATACCGCCGAGGTACACTGGCAAGATGCCATGGAGGAAAAACTCTCCCTGGCTGATCGCTTTGGCGTGACCGTCCTCTTCCCCACGCCCAGCCAGGAGGAGTACCTGGTCATCGCCGAGCACCTGGCCGAACAACGGGGGCTGCACATCAATCCCACCGAGCTCCGGGAGGCCGCCCTGCGGTGGGTGGTCTGGAACAATCCCCGCTCGGGGCGGGCGGCCCGTCAGTTCGTTGATGATCTGGCCGGCCGGCTGGTCTAACAGATACCCCTGCGCCCGGTCGCACCCCAACGTATTTCTCCATTTGCGTTGCCTCCGCCTACCGCTTCGGGTAGAGTGGGACAAGGAGGCGACTCCGCACTTGACTTACTGGCAGAAAATTTACAGCCGTTACAGTCCCACCGTCTGGCTCCTTGCAACTGGCCGCCTCATCGATCAAACGACCTTCTGGATGTCCCTGCCCTTCATGAGTCTCTTCATTAACCGCGCCGGCGCATCCTATGTGATGACCGGACTGGTGTTGGCCCTGAACCCGGTGGCCCAACTAATTGGCAACGTCTTCGGCGGCCAGTGGTCGGACCGCTCAGGGCGACGCCCGGTAATCCTGACGGCGGGTAGCCTGCGGGTATTGGTCCTCTTGGGCTTCGCCTTTGCGCATCAGATCTGGCACTTCGCCGTGCTCTCATTTGCGATGGGTTTTGTCAACGCCCTCTTCAACCCCGCCTACACGTCGGCGATCGCCGATGTCACGCCGCCGCCCATGCGACCGGACGCCTTCGCCCTCAGCCGGGTGATGTCGAACCTGGGCGTGGGCCTTGGTCCCCTGCTCGGGGGGCTCCTGGGCGTTGGGGCACAGCGGCTGCTCTTTTCGACTGCGGCCCTGGCTCGCTGACCGCCATCTTCCGGCGGGTGCCCATGGGGGTGGCCGCCGCTGCCGGGTGCCTCACCTATGCCATCGGCTACACCCTGTTCGGCACAGCCGGGGCCGCCTGGCAAATCTATGCGGCCACAGCGGTCTGGACCGTGGGCGAGGTGACCCTGGCGGTGCCGAAT
>DAHVXO010000056.1 GCA_027356675.1 Symbiobacteriaceae bacterium
CGTCATGGTGGGGACAGGCAAGGGCGCCGAGACTGGCATCCTCTTCAAGGGCGGCGAGCACCTGGAGCGGGCGCACAGGGTGAACGTGGTCGTGCTCGACAAGACCGGCACCATCACCTGGGGGCGGCCGGAGCTGACCGACGTGATACCATTGGGGGGCACCAGTGAGACTGAACTGCTCACCCTTGCTGCTGGCGCCGAGGCCCGGTCGGAGCACCCGCTGGGCATGGCCATCGTCAAGGGGGCGCAGGAGCGCAACATCGACGTGCCAACGCCGGTGGATTTCAACGCCATTCCTGGCTTCGGGCTGGAGGCGACCGTGGCGGGCCGGGCGGTCTCCGTCGGGACCCGCAAGCTGATGGTGTCCAAGGCGGTCCCGGTCACGGCGGCCGATGAAGCCAGAATGGCTGACCTCGAATCCGCAGGCAAGACCGCCATGCTGGTCGCCGTGGACGGCGTCCTGGCGGGCGTGGTGGCCGTGGCCGATACGGTCAAGCCCACTTCGGCCGAGGCGATCGCTGAGATGCGGGGTTTGGGCTTGCGGGTCGTCATGATCACGGGCGACAATCAGCGCACGGCAGGCGCCATTGGGCGGCTGGTGGGTGTGGATGAAGTCTTGGCCGAGGTGCTGCCGGGCGACAAGGCCTCCCACGTGGAGCGCCTGAAGGATGGCGGCAAGCGTGTGGTCGCCATGGTGGGCGACGGCATCAACGACGCCCCGGCCCTTGCCACCGCCGACCTGGGCATGGCCATCGGCACGGGCACGGACATCGCCATCGAGACGGCGTCGGTCACGCTCATGAACGGCGACCTGCGGGGCATCGCCACCGCCTTCCGGCTGAGCCGGCAGACCATGCGGACCATCAAGGAAAACCTCTTCTGGGCGTTCATTTACAACATCATCGGCATCCCGATGGCGGCGTTCGGACTCCTCAATCCGATGATCGCCGGTGGCGCCATGGCCTTCAGTTCGGTGTCGGTAGTCAGCAACTCGCTGCTGCTCAAGCGCTACGACCCCCGCCGGCATGAGACCATCCGCGGCGCCCTGGTTTTCAAGGGTATTGGTATCGCGGTCATGGCCGCTGCGATCTGGCTCGCTTTCTTCTACGCCCAGCCGTTCAATACGGTCAAGACCACTGCGGTCGTGACGGCTGCCAGCGCCAATCTCGGCGAGATCCACGTAAAGGCCGGCCAGCAGTTGCAACTGACCCTGCGCAACGACGATGCCAGACTGCATGACTTGGTGATTCCCAATCTGCCCGTGCGCTTCGTCAAGATGGTGAAGTACGATGCGTCGATGCGGCGCGACGGCATCACGGACCTGGTGATGATGGAGGTGCCCGCCGGCAAGGAAGGGGTCATCGCCTTTACGCCTACCGAGCCGGGCCGGTACGAGATCAAGAGCCACTGGTCGAGCGGAACCACGGGCTGGCTTGTGGTGGAGTGATCAACCAAGCTGGTGGACCGGACCACACCGCAATTGCTCGCAGCGATGGTCACCAGCGAGAACCTGAAGTAGACAGCGAGGCGGGGGTGCGATGCGCACCCCCGCCTCGGTCGTTGGGTGAAGGGCCCGGGCGTTCAGGCGAAGGAGCGGGCGGACTCGGCCAGGATCGCCAGCAGAGCATCGACCTCATCCTGGGTGAGTGTGCCGGTGACCTGCTCAGCGAGAATGCGGGCGCCCAGCAGCAGGACGCAGTCCTGGGCGGCAGCGGTGCCATAGCGCTCGGCCACACGGCCGATGCTTCGAACGTAGAGGCTCAGCTCTTCACTGGACGAAAGCTTTTCCACGGGCACGCGAGCAGTCCCTCCCACCGTTTTCTATCAGGATATACGGTGTCCGCGGTCGCTTTGTTCGCGTGGGTCCGGTGGGTCAGCTGTTGGCCGCTACCGGCCTGCGGCCCCCGGGGTTGGAGTAGCTAGTGTCCGCCCGTTCCAGGCATCGGATGTCCAGCTGGGTCGTTGTAGATAGCGTCGTCCGGCTGGCCGTCGACATCAATGAAGGCGACGGCTCCCTTGTCGATGGCCCGAGAGATGGAGTGGTCGACCAACTGGTAGCGCCCGGGGACATCCACTTTGAACTCGACCCAGGCCGCACCGCCGGCCGGGATGATGGTCGTCTGCACGTTGCTGACGGCCTCGCTGGCGCCTTCCTGGTGCACCTTGTCGAAGATCTCACCGATCACGTGGAAGGAGGAGACCAGGTTCGGGCCGCCGTTGCCTACAAAGAGGCGGATACGCTCACCGGCGTGGGCCTTCATGGCTTGATCGGAGGTCAGGCCCTGGAAGGCGCCGTTGAAGACCACGAAGTTGGGTCTCTCGCTGAAGAGCTTCTCACCGTCGAAGGGAATGTGGCCCTTCTGCCCCGGGCGGCCGGCGGCATAGACCTCGCCCTGCATCACGTAGAACTCACGGTCCACCGGGGCCAGGCCGGCCTTCGGCTCGACGACGATCAGGCCGTACATGCCCTGGGCGATGTGGCTCGGAATGTGGGGCGAAGCGCAGTGGTAAACATAGACACCGGGGTTCAAAGCCTTGAAGGTGAACGTCTTCTCCTCACCCGGCCTGACCTGGGTCGAGGCGGCGCCGCCCCCAGGTCCGTTGACGGCGTGCAGGTCGATGGAGTGCGTGTTGAGGCTCGCCGCGTTATTCTTGAGGTGCAACTCGACGGTGTCGCCTTCCTTGACCCGCAGCATCGGACCGGGGACGGTTTTGTTGAAGGTCCAGTAGGTGTAGGTGGTGCCGTCGGCAAGCTGGCCGTTCACCTCGGCCGTCTCCAGGCTGAGGATGACCTTCTGGTTGTCTGCGCGCCTCAGGGCTGCCGGCAGGTCGACGGGCGAATGCCGGATATCGATGGCGTCGGCCTTGGCCGCGTCGAAGGACTCCGGCGGCTTGACGCTCCGCTTCAGCGAGCTAATCTGATCACTGAGCTCAGCCACCTGGCTCTTGAGGGAACGACCGGAGGCGACGCTCCAACCGGCGACTACCAGGGAGACGGCGGCGACGCCCGCAATTACGGGAGTCCATTTACGCATCTTGCTCACCTTCCTTGTGGAATCACGCCAGCAGGCGCGTTCTGTGATTTCAGTATGGCATTTCGTCGCAATAGACCGTAACCGTCGCACACTTCATCTCGCAGTACACCTTGGTGTTGCGGGACTCAGATCCCCACCCGAGAGTTGTGCAGAACTGTGACGCCGGTCACAAAACAGCGAGAGTTTTTTGGGCGCGGCTAACCACCCGCCTCGTCGTGATTTCGCTGATCCGATCACGCGGACCGATGACGCGGGTTAATGCTGCACCGGCTTGGCCCATTGTAGGATGGGGGCGGCTTTGGCAGGAACGCGGATGGTTTCGCTCTTCTTCACGGTCGCCTTGATGCCCCACTTATCGAGGGCCTCGAAGACGCCGCCGCGCAGGAGCAAGGCGGGCTCCATGACCTTGGGATCGCCGACGGCCAGGATCTCCACCGGCGCGGGTACGGCGATCCCGCCGACCAGGATCCGTTGGCCGACGTTACGGATGCCCGTGACGGCGGTGACGCGCTGACCACCCACGGAGATCGCCTCCGCCCCGGCCGAGAGCAGTTCGTTCAAGACCCGCCAGATGTCCTCGTCGCTGACTCGGGCTTTTCCAGGGGCAACGTCGGGAGATTCTGAGAGCGTGACGATCACGCCCGGTCCCTGAACATCCAGGGTTCCGGATAGCATCTCGAGCCCAGTCGTGTCCTTGGGTGGGACGGGCGCACTGCTGCTGGCTTGCTTACGGAGCTGGTCTAGCTCGAGGGTCAGCTTGACCCGTTCGGTCTCCGAGGCCTTGAGCGCCTGGTCCGATGCCTTCAGCGACTGGGTGAGTTCATCCGCCCGGGCCTTGCTCGTATCGACTGTGGCTAGCTGCTGGACCCGGAGCTGGGTGGAGATCAGAATGCCAAAGACCATCATGGCAAAGGCGATGGCCCAATTATTACGCCGCACGTTCACTCATCGCTTTCCTTATAGCCTTACTTCGAGATTCGACCTCAGTAGCGGGACTCCTGCGCGACCCTAACCAATAGGCTTCAGGCAGAAGGCATTCGGTGATCGCCCCCAGAAGTTATTTATGCTACAAATGAACCGTCCATCGGGGGGCCGCCTGCACTTGATTGCCATGCAAGCCGAAGACCGTCGAACCCTGGGATTCCTGATCGTCCTCAGTCTCTCTCACGCCGTGATTGACCTGGGTGCGGGCGCACTAGTTGCCCTGCTGCCAACGCTGAGGGAGCACTTCTCACTCAGCTACACCATGGTGGGCACGGTGATGCTGTTCTCCAACCTGACCTCGTCCGTCACGCAACCGTTCTTCGGCATCGCCAGCGACCGGTCAAAGCAGCGCTGGCTGCTCCCGGTCTCCCTGGTCTTCAGCGGCCTGGGGCTGGCCGCCATCGGTTGGATGCCCACCTACGGGACCTTGCTGATGTGCGTGGTGTTCGCAGCGTTGGGTGTGGCCGCCTTCCATCCTGAGGGGGCGCATGCCGCACATAACTTGGCGGCGGGCCGCAGAGTGCGGGCGATGTCCATTTACAACGTTGGCGGCAACCTGGGTTACGCCCTGGGGACGGTCTACGCGGCCGTCCTGCTCTCGCTCGGGAACGGCGCCCTGAGCGGCATGACCTGGGCATTTGTGATCCCCCTGGTGTTGGCGGCCTTCATCATCCGCCTCCTGCCGACCTGGCAGGCCACCGAGACGGCTACCATGAATGGCCAGCACGCAGTGGCCAAGGCGGACTTGCCCGCGACCAACTGGGCGGGCACGGTGCTCGTGACCCTCCTGGCGATTTTGCGCAGTATCGTCCAGCTCGGAATCCTGACATACCTGCCGTTCTACTGGATTGACGTTCTGAAGAACCCAGCCATTTCGGCCAGCTACGTGCAATTGACATACCTCATCGCTGGAGTGGGCGGGACGCTGGTGGGCGCCCCGCTGGCCGACCGGGTCGGCACCCGCAAAGTGCTGGTTGGCGCCTTCGCCATCCTGCTCCCGCTCCAATTCATGCTCTCCCGCCTGTCGGGGCTGGCGCTGCTAGTCTGCCTGTTCATCGCTGGCTTTGTGATGGTCTCCACGTTTACTGTGACACTGGTCCTGACCCAGGACTACATGCCGCGCAACCTGGGTCTGGCCT
>DAHVXO010000147.1 GCA_027356675.1 Symbiobacteriaceae bacterium
GCGGAGGAGTTGGGTGGGACCGAAGCACATCTGGTAGATACCGCAGCGGACATCGATCCCGAGTGGCTCAAGGGCCGCAAGCGGGTTGCCGTCACGTCCGGCGCTTCGACCCCCACGCAGATTACGCGGGAGGTCATTCGCAAGCTGGAGCGGGCGGATAGCGGCGCCGAGCCCGGTGACCGCTAGCGGTGCCCGGCTGATCTTGGGACGCAAGACAGAGAGGCGGCTACGGCCGCCTCTTTATTGTTTTTTGCACCGAAAGGTGAATTGCCGCGACCATAGCCATCCCAGGCCGGATCCTAATTGACAGAAAACTACCGGCGCTGGTAGCATTTAGGAACAGGCGACTCGCGCCCCGATTTGATTCTAGAGTGGGAGGTCTATGCCATGGCGAATCAGGCGATGGATCGGAGCACGACACCGCTCACGCCCTCATCGGCGCTCTGTCGGTTTTCGGCCGAGGTGCTGGGGTCGGACAACGTCGTGCCGGTCGTCCTGGAGTTTCATCAGCCGCCGGTGGCGGTCTACCGGCAGGCCAATCCGGCGGCGGACATCGTCAAATACCAGGAGGATTTGTCCCACCAGCACCGCCAGTTCCTTGACCAGCTGGTGTCGCTCGGGGTCAATGTACAGCTGGGCTCCTCACGGGTGGTGGAGGCCACGCCGGAAGGCAGGCGGGAGGTGACCATCCCCCACGACTTCACCTACGTGTTTAACGGGATTGGGGTGCTAATGCCCGGTCGCAACGTGACCAACGTTTCGCAGATGTCAGATGTGCGGGCCGTCACCTTCAATCGGGAGCGGGTCTACCTGAACCTTGACAAGAGTGTGCCCTACACTGGGGCCACCAAGCTCTGGGAGCGTAAGGACGCCGCCGGGCTCGCTATCCGTGGCGAAGGAGTCAGCGTTGCGGTCATCGATACAGGAATCGATTGGACCCACCCCGCATTCGGCGGCTTCACCTACGCGCCGAACGACAAGGTGGTCTACGCGGCTTCGTACACCGGCGAGTTCCCGCAGGACAACTTCGGGCACGGCTCCCATGTGGCGGGCATCGTCGCGGGGGATGGGGACTACAAGGGCACTCCGCGGGGCGATTCGCAGATCTCGGGCATGGCGCCCAAGGCGCGCTTGATGGGCTACAAGGTGCTCACTGCCGCCGGCTCCGGGTCCGCTACCAATATCATCCTGGCGATGGAGGATGCTGTTCGGCGCGGGGCCCATGTGATGAACCTCTCCCTGGGTGACACGCAGGGCGATCCTGGCAGCCCAGAGTGCTCAGCCGCCAACAACGCCATGCTGGCAGGTGTGGCGGTCTGCATCGCCGCCGGCAACGCCGGTCCCGAGGCCGAGACCATCGGCGCCCCAGGTGCTGCACACCACGTCATCACAGTGGGCGCCAGCACAGATGACGGGGTCACGGCGCTGACCGCCGAACTACTGCTGTCTGCCCCCGGACCGCGCAGCGTTGAAATGCGCCTGCTTGAAGGGTCACAAGTCCTGCCTAGCCCGGCGATGGAGCTGGCCTTCGTCAAGTGTGCGAAGGGTTTAGGACCCTCGGACTTTCCGGCGGCAGTCAAGGGCCGGATTGCCCTGGTCCAGCGCGGCGACATTACCTTCGTGGAGAAGGCCACCAACGCCCAGAATGCCGGCGCACTGGCTTGCTTGATTTACAACAACCGCGACGGCAACTTCTTCGGCACGCTGGGCGACGGGCCGTTTCCTAGCATTCCAGCCGTCTCGATCAGCAAGGCGGACGGCGAATTTATGATCGGTCTCACGGATGCCAAGACCGGCCTCTCCAACGTAACGATGCGCCTTAACCCTGAAGCGGTGCCGCAGCCGGACCGGTTGGCTGAATTCAGCTCACGCGGACCCAACCACGACCTCTGGCTCAAGCCTGAGCTGACGGCGCCGGGTGTCAACATCCGCTCCGCCACGATCACCTCGGCACCACTGCCCGGCGGCGGCATGCCTGATCCCAGCGGCTATGCCATCGCCAGCGGCACCTCCATGGCTACGCCGCACGTGGCGGGTGCTTGCGCCCTCCTGCGGCAAGCACACCCGGACTGGACCCCCCTTCAGATGAAGGCGGCGCTGGTCAATTCCGCTCGCCTCATGTCCGGCCAGGGCGGCGTGATGGACCAGGGCAATGGGGCTATCGACCTCGTTAAGGCCGCCGACTGCCGGGCGATCCTGGTGGCGGCCACGGACCCCATCAGCCCCACCCACTCGTTCGGCGTCGTGGTTAATAACGGGGCGCAGGTCACCAGCACACAGTCCCTCACTGTCCATCCCCTGTCCACCGAACCTGACAAGAGCATGTACACACTGACAGTCACGCTGGCGGGCGAGCCGGTGGGTCTGAAGGCGGAACTGTCATTCGGCAGTCTCGACTCCGGCAAGGGGAGCGGCGCAAGCTTCGACCTGACCATCACAGCCGATGGTGCGGTCGTTGCCGATGGGGCATACTATGGCTGGGTCTTGGCCGCAGCCGACTGGGGAACGCTACGGCTTCCTTTCTACTACGTCGCCTCCCGGCAGCCGGCTGCGGCGCCGCCGAAGCCATCCAGCGCACCAGACACCGCTGCGCCCCCTGATCGCAAGCGGGTCGGTGCGGTGCCTTGCATCTGACCACAACCCGTGGCCCGCAAGGGGCCCGATCCTACAGGACCGGGCCTCTTCACGCGCGCAATTTCCCGCAAACCCCTTGGCAATCGCACGAATGGATGATAACTTAGGTAACAAATAACTTTCCTATGCGAGCCGAAACATTGGATTGCCGGGGAAGAAAAGAGGTGGGTCCCTGTGGCGAAAGTCAACAGAGGGCGCCGCATTCAGGTCTGCGGCAGCAGCCTGTTGGGCAAACGGAGCGATCTGCTCACAGACCTGCGGGCCGCAGGCTGTATCATAGAGATTGAGGAGTGTCTGGACCGTTGCACGGGCTGCGAGGTGCGCACCTTTGCGCTCGTTTCCGGGCGCTTTGTGTCGGCGGCGTCGCCGGAGGAGTTCCGGCGCAAGGTCCGGCCATAGCGGGCCTTGTTTCCCCCCATGACAGGATTCGTGGCTCCAGGTGGGGAAAAAGAGAGCGAGGGGAGTGGGAGTCCGTGCTCAAGAATACGTTCCGCAAGTTGATTGGGTATTTGATCGTCATCGTGTTCGGCATCGCCATCTTCCGCTTCGTCCAGCAGACCTGGGGAAACCAGTACGTGCTGGCGGCTATTGGATGGGGTTCTGCGCTGATCATCCTGGTGGGTGGGGTGCTCTATCTGGCCTATCTCTTCGACCGCCGCATGAAAAAACGCGAGCAGTAAGAGGAGGAGAACGCGTATGACTCGTAGTCTGGCCCCCACGCGGGTTGACTACCTGTCCAACGGCATGCGGATCCTGACACGAGAGCTCCACCACGCACCGCTGGGCGTTGTGATGGTTTGGTACGCCGTTGGCAGTCGCAATGAAAAGCCGGGATTCACCGGCATTTCGCATTTCTTGGAGCACATGATGTTCAAGGGCACCCCTCAGTTCCCCTCCGGCGTGATCGAGGAGGGCGCGAAGCGGCGGGGCGGCATGTGGAACGCCTTCACCTCGTACGACTACACGGCGTATTACGAGGTCTTGCCTGCGCGCCACCTCGAGTTCGGGCTCGCCGTGGAGGCGGACCGGATGGTCAACATGACCTTCGATCCGGATCTGACGGCCCGGGAGCGCGGGATTATCGTAAGCGAGCGGGAGGGGTCGGAGAACCGGCCCTCCAGCTGGTTGCACGAGGTGTTTATGCAGGAGGTCTTCCGGAGCTTTCCCTACGGGCATATGGTCCTCGGCCACAAGGATGATATCAAGGCGACGACGGCCGCGGCCTTGACTGATCACTACCAGCGCTACTACCGGCCCAACAACGCGACCCTTGTGGTTGCGGGCGATTTCGAGACCGATCGTCTGCTCGAAATGGTGCAGCGGCACTTTGGGCCGCTCGCTCCAGGCGCTCCCGTCCAGCGGCTGGCAGGGGCCGAGCCTGCACAGACCGCAGAGCGGCGGTGCACGGTCCGGCGCCCCGGGCCCAACCCGCACTTGATAGCCGGATATCGCATGCCCGCCGCCGACCATCCGGACCAGGCTCCGTTGACGGTGTTGGCCGCGATTCTCTCAGGCGCCCCATCCATGTCGGCCGGGGGCGGCGGCATGGGCCGTTCCAGCCGCTTCCACCGGAAGGTCGTCAGCAGCGGTACAGCGGCCTGGGCCGGCGCATCGCCCTGGGGGCTGGAGCATGGGGGGCTCTTCCTTCTGAACGCCACCCCGGTGCCGGGAATCTCCCCTGAAAGGTTGGAGGAGGCGCTCTTCTCTGAAGTCGAGGCACTCCGGCAGGGGCCGGTGCCCTCTGATGAGTTGGAGCGGGCGAAGAAGCAAGTGCGGGCCCAGTTCGTCTACGCCATGGAGAGTGCGATGAACCAGGCGCGCATCCTGGGTGCGACTGCCTTGACCCAGGGTGTGGCCCGCTTCGACAACGCCCTGCAAGAGAATGAAGCCGTCACCGCAGATGATGTGCTGCGGGTCGCCCAGACCTACCTGGACCAGCGGCAGCGGACCATCGGTTGGTTCCTGCCGGAAGCGGGCGCCGGGGCGGCGGCTACGACCCCATACACTGCGCCGCAGTCCGGGTCTGGCACCACGCCGGCTTATCAGCAGCCGGGCCAAGTGCAAGCGTCGCCCCCGACACCGGGCGTGCGCACCCGGATTCTCGACCAGGCGCGCATCGTGCGGCAGACGATGCCCGGGGGCGCGACGCTGTTGGTCTACCCTGCAAAGACCATCCCGAGCCTGCTGGTGCGCGTGCAGATGGAGGCGGGACCAGGGCGCGACCCCGTGGGGAAGGAAGGGCTGGCCCAGATGACCGCCCAACTGCTCACCCGGGGCAGCCGGTCTCTTACAGCCGAAGAATTGGCCCTCAAGACGGATTCCCTTGGCATGTCCATCCGGGTCGACACCGGGCGCGAGACCGCCGTGGCCTCACTCAAGTGCCTGCCCGAGGACATGGCGACGGGTCTCGGCCTGATGGCCGAGGTGCTGCGGGCCCCCACCTTCCCGCAAGATGAGATGGATCGCATGCGCGATCGCCTGCTTCTCGCCGTTCGCGAGGCGGATAGCGATACGCGGGCCGTAGCAGCCAAGCATCTCCTGGAGGGTCTCTACCCGGAGGGGCATCCCTACCGCAGCTCCGCCAACGGTACAGGTGAAAGCCTGCAGGGTCTGGTCCGTGCTGATCTGGAGGCGTTCCATCAGGCCCACTACGGACCGAGCGGGGCGATCATCACGGTGGTCGGCAACGTGGACCCCGCAGCGGTGCAACAGGGTTTGCTGCAGGCCTTTGCGGCATGGAGCGGCGGATCGGGACGACCCGATGTACCGCCTGTGCCCGTCGTCCAGCCGGGGCAATTGCACGTGGCGATCAGTGGGAAGTCGCAGGCGGATATCGCCCTCGGGTGGACCTTGGTGGACCGCAGCCATCCGGATTTTCTGGCCCTGGAGTTTCTCGCTACCCTGTTTGGCGGCAACGGCACGCCTGCCAGCAGCCGCCTTTTCCGCGATGTGCGGGAGCGTTATGGTCTCAGCTACTACCAGTTCGCCAGCTTCGGCGGAGCGCTGGGTCCGGCGGCCTGGACGACCCATATCGGGGTCAACCCGGCCCGGGTCGACTTCGCCATCGCTCTGCTCAAGCAAGAGCTGCGCAAGCTCACGACCGAGGTCGTGCCGGCAGCCGAGCTTGAGGGGCTGCAGAGCTTCCTGCAAGACTTCCCTGCCGTCCAGCATGAATCGCCTGAGCGGGTGGCCGCCCGGCTGGCTGAGTTGGAGCGGTTTGGGCTGGGTCTGGACTATGTAGAGCGATATCCGGATCTGGTGCGGTCCCTGACCGCCCAGCAGTTACAGGACGTGGCTGCCCGGCATCTGGATGTGGACCGGCTCTTCCTGGTGATCGCCGGACCCGAAGGAGAGCTTGCCCCGGGTGGATGAACTGTCCAAGTCGACTTCACCCATCGCACGTGGGACTTTGGTTCCATCTGCGATGGGCTTCCTGCGTCTTGCCGCAGCAGGCGTTGGCGCGTGCAAAGCCTTTGGAAATGGCCCACGTCAGCGATGGACAACTGGGGGCGGGTCGACTGGCTGCATGCGGGGGAATTGGCGACACTATGCACATCACGAAATGTGGGTGACCAGCGTCGAAACGCTATAACAGACTACAATAAAGGGAACTTCAGGAGACGGGGCGAATTCTCTGCTCCGAACAAAGCCAGAGATGAGGGATGCACTTTGCCTCATAGATCGACGATGACCTGGAGCGGCGACGGTGTCGCTTTCGATGCAACGACCGGCGCTGGTCTCCAACTCAAGGTGGGCGTGGGCGCCGATGGACAGCCCGTAGGTCCCAGGGCCAAAGAACTCGTTTGCCTGGGGCTTGGTGCCTGCAGCGGCTCCAATTTGGTCAGCCTCATGAAGAAGATGCGCCAGAAGGTGGACCGGATCGAGATCGCTGTCGAGGCGGAGCAGGCCGAGTCCGACCCGCAGGTCTTTACACATGTGATCATGCAGTACCGCCTGTTCGGGCAGGGCATCGACCCGTCCAAGGTCAAGAAAGCCCTGGACTACATCGAAGAGAAGTATTGCGGCGTTCTGGGCATGGTGAACAAGACGGCCAAAACGGAGTACACCTTCGAGATCGTGGAGGTCTAGATGCAATGGCTCGCGTACCTGCATAACCGGACCGGCCTGTTCATCAAGGTGCTCATGGCCAACGCTGTGATCGCCGTTGCCGGCAGCCTGGCAGCCGTGGCGGTCTCCACAGGTATCTGGTCAGGCGAGAGGCCTGGGTTCTTCACTGCAGTCGTCTTTGTGCTCATCGGACTGATCATTTCACTCGGCGTCAATTATGCGATCCTGCGGCTGGCCTTCCGTCCCCTGTTCACGCTGCAGGCCACGTTGGATCGGGTCCGTCGGGGTGATTTTTCCGCCCGTGTCCCCTCCGTTGAGGGCGATCCGGATCTGGCGCGAGTGACTGAGATGGCGAACCTTATGCTCGACCGACTGGCCGAGCATCGCCAGGCGATCTCCGCACAGATCCTGCGGGCCCTGGAGGAGGAGCGCAAGCGCATCGCCCGTGAACTGCACGACGAAACCAGCCAGTCGCTCACCAGCATGCTGGTGAATTTGGAGTCCATCGAGCGGCTGATGACCGACGATGTGGACGAAGCCATCAGCCGCCTGCGCGTGACCAAGGACATTGCGCGGCGTACCCTTGACGAGACGCGCCGGCTGATGTTCGACCTGCGTCCATCCGTATTGGACGACCTGGGTCTCGTACCCGCCCTGCGCTGGTTCATCAGCCAGCGGGTTGCGCCGCGGGGGCTGCAGGTGGACTTTCAGGCCGTGGGCCTTGAAAACCGGCTGCCTGAGGAACTGGAAACAGCCATGTTCCGGATTGTGCAGGAAGCAATCACCAATACGGTGAAACACGCTAAGGCCAAGCATTTGACGGTGAATCTGTTCCGTGAACCGGAGCGCATTGTGGCGCAGGTGAAGGACGACGGGGTCGGGTTTCACCCGGTTCACGTGGCAGGTAAGGATGACAAGGACCGCGGCCTTGGCCTCTTTGGGATGCACGAGCGGGCGACGCTGGTGGGGGGCGCCATCCAAGTCGACTCGGCACCCGGCAGAGGTACGACCGTGAGGGTCTCGGTACCTGATCGTGTGGGGGGGAAAGGTGCTCTTGGCTAACATTCGTGTTCTGCTGGTAGACGACCACGCCATCCTCCGTGAAGGGATTCGCTATCTGCTGTCCGCCAGCGGCGAGGTGGAGGTGATCGGTGAGGCCCAAGACGGCGTAGAAGCCCTGGAGATGGTGGAGCGCCTCAAGCCCGATGCTGTACTCATGGATATTGCGATGCCCCGCATGAACGGGATCGAGGCCACCACGGAGCTGAAGCGCCGCCACCGGGAGCTGCCGGTGCTGATCCTCTCGATGTACGACAGTGAGGAATACGTCCTGCCGATCCTGAAGGCCGGGGCTTCAGGCTACGTGCTCAAGCGTTCAGCGGCTCAGGAACTGGTCTCCGCCCTCAAGGCGGTGGTGGCCGGTCAGGTGATTCTCCACCCGGATGTGGCCCGGACCGTCATGGAGAACCTGCACCAGGGCGGCGGGGGGGCGGCTGGCGCCGGACAGCATGCTGAGACCGCATCGCACCCGCTGCTCGACCAGTTGACGGAGCGGGAGCGGGAAGTCCTGACACTCATCGCCCGCGGGCTGACCAACCAGCAGATCGGCGAAAAGCTGTTCATTTCGATCAAGACGGTGCAGGCGCACCGGGCGAACCTGATGGAAAAGCTCGACCTCCACGATGCCGTCGAGCTGACCAAGTTTGCCATCAAGACTGGATTGGTCTCGCTGGACGACATGTAAGCGTGTTCAGGGCAGACGCCACCGGGGCTCCGGTGGCGTCTGCACGCGCCAGGTGGAGAGGGGGGCGATAGTGGTGGCTAATTCACTATGGCGGGCGCTGGGCATCTGCCCGGGCGACGTGGTGGCTTTGACCGGGGGCGGGGGTAAGACTTCGCTGGTCGCCGCTGTGGCGCGGGAGTTGCAGGCGGAAGGACGCCCGGTCATCGTCACGACGACCACCAAGATCTTTCCGGCCGCGGAGATGGACCTGGTGCTGGCCGGCGGGAGCAGCCTTTCGGCTGTGCAGGCCGTGCTGGCGCAGGGGCGCAACGTCTGCGTGGCTGAGCGGGTGGAGGAAGGCACAGGCAAGCTCATCGGGCTGGCGCCGGAGCGCATCGCCGCTCTGCGGGGCCTCGGCGCAGGAGCCGTGCTCGTGGAGGCGGACGGCTCGGCGGGTCGCCCGCTCAAGGCGCCGGCCGCTCATGAGCCGATGATCCCAGCCTGTGCGGACCTGGTGGTGCCGGTGGTGGGGGCTGGTGCGTTGGGTCGAAACTTGTCGGCCGAGGTCGCACACCGGGTGGATCATGTCGCTGCGTGCGCCGGGGTCGCGGTCGGGGATCCGATCACGCCAGGCGTGATGGCCGCAGCACTGCTGGCCTGCACGAAGGGCACGCCACAGGGCGCCCGGGTGGTTCCGGTGATTGGCCAGGCCGACCTCGACGGCACCGAGGCCGCCGCGGAAGAGATTGCCGGGCTTTTGGCCGGCCAGGCCGGCATCGGGCGTGTGGTCGTAGCGGCGCCACGGACACTTACGCCCGTGCGGCGGGTGCACGGGGAGGTGTCGGCCCTGGTTCTGGCGGGCGGCGCCTCCCGGCGCTTCGGGGGCGCCAAGCTCCTCCACCCCTGGGCCGGCAAGACCCTGGTGGAGGCCTCGCTCATGGCCCCCCTGCGGGCCGGAATGCGCGAAGTCCTGCTGGTCACCGGGGCGTACCATCAGGAATTGGTGAAGATCCTTGCACAATACCCGGTTCGCCTGGTGTACAACCCGGACTGGGCGGAGGGGATGTCAACATCGGTGCGGGCCGGGCTGGCGGCGATTACCGCCGGCCCAGACCTGCAAGGACTGCTGATCTGCCTCGCCGACCAGCCGCTGCTGCCCTCCCGAGTCCCCGATGCGTTGGCTGAAGCCTTCCGGCGCACCCGTTCGGCGGTGATTGCACCGGTGCTGGGAGGGTCCCGCCGCAACCCTGTGCTTTTCCGGCGGGACCTCTTCGCCGAACTGGCGGCGGTGGAGGGAGATGAGGGCGGGCGCAGCGTGGTGCAGCGTCACCTTGCGCAGATCCACCTGGTGGAGTTCACTGAGCCCGGCTGGTTCCAGGACGTCGACCGCCCTTCCGACCTGCCGGACCGGTAGAATCACATAGTCCCAATCACTGGGGGGACTTGTTCATCCGTACGACACGGTTGCGCCACCGCTTGGCCTTGTACAGCGCCTCATCGGCCGCCTCCACGACTTCTCGCCATCCGCCGGCGCTCTCCGGCCAGGCCGCCACCCCGATGGAGATGGTCACGGGTGCCTCCCGTTCGGGCCCGCCATAGACATCTGCCACCGCTTGCCGGAGCCGTTCGGCGACCACGACTGCGGTATCCGACTGGGTGTCCGGCAGCAGGGCCACGAACTCCTCGCCGCCCCAGCGGAACAGGATGTCATACGGCCGGAGGTTTCGCAGCAGAATCCGGGAGACCGACCGCAGAAACTTGTCGCCCGCCACATGACCATGGGTATCGTTAAAGCGTTTGAACAAATCCAGGTCCATCACCAGGATCGAAATCGGTGAGCTACGCCGGGCGGCCCGTTCGAATTCTTCGACGACCCGGGTTGAGAAGTAGCGGCGGTTGGGCAGGGTGGTCAGGGGATCGGTGAAGGTCTCCGTGACGATGCCAAAGTGGGCGGCCGACAGCAGTAGTATTGCAGAGCTTGTCCCAAACATCCAGGAACTTAGATGCAACACCATGGAAGAGCCATCTGCCATAATCGCGTTGCCCAGTTCGGCGGTCTTGCCGGTGGCTAGCAGCGCCAGGGCCGGCAGCACCTGGATTCCAGGCTTGAGCAGTCCCGCCAAGTAGATGGCCAGCCCAATGATGATCAGGTCCCAGGCCTCAAGCACGAGGTATCCCCAATAGTGGGCGAATGGCAGGCCGGGGGTGCTGCGTACCTGGAAATACCAAAACACTTGAACCACGAATATCAGACCGATGGTCGTGCGGGTGATGTTTCGGATGACCCGCCGCAGCTGGACTCGGCGTCCCCGTTCGTGCACGGCCATGGAATAGGCAAGCAGGATGATGAAGCCGCTCTCTACGAGGTGCAGCCAGACCGGCGCTATCAATGAAACTACGGTATGCGCCCCCACAGGGACCCAGGCAGGGTAGCTGGCCGTCAGCCCTTGATGGAGAGCCGCCAGGATGAAGGCCCACCCCATGTACCGAAACGTCTCGCGCCGTGTTCGCTGCCATTCGCTCAAGGCGATCATGGTGACAAGCAGGGCGGTCACGGCCCGGATGCTGGACCCGACAATCGTCAGAAGCTGATCGACCGTCACGGTTGCAGTGGGTGGCAGGGGCTTTCCCCCCAGTGATTTGAGTACGTATAGCGATATTATCCATCATTTTGGTGAACTGGGTAAGTGGTCAATCGTCCCATTCAGTGGGCGGCCGTCGCCCGGCTGGAACCACATCATAGACCAGTCCCTCGTAAAGCACCGTCAGGTTTCCCAGGCTCACGGCGCGGATGCCCGGGAAGTACTCCAGGTCCCGCGTCGCGAAAGGCGGGTCCACTCGAATGCCCACTGTGTCCCCGGTCAGCAGCTTCAGATGCAACTCGGTGTACAACCGCCCACCTTCTTCCCCACAGGTCTTTGCCCCGAGGTGAAAAGAACGCGTCGCGAATTTTTGGCAGGAATTGGATTCACCCGAATCGAACTGTGTCTGAGTGATTTATGGGGAGGGACGGTGTCATGCTGCCCAACGTCATCACCCCCGACCTGCTCGAACTCATGGATACGGGAAGTCCGGGGGACATTGATTTCTACAGTCAGTATGCCCGACATCGCGGCGGTCCTGTGCTGGTGCTGCTTTCCGGCACTGGACGCGTCGCTGTTCCCATTGCGCGGCAAGGCGTCCCGGTGATAGGCATTGATGCCGATGCTGCCATGGTCGACCAGGCCAAGCGGAAGGCGCAGCTAGGAAACGTGGCGCGCGCAATGTTCGTACGGGCGGACCCCACCAATTTCGTCAGCGACAGCAAGCATCCGTTGGTGATCATTCCCGGCGGGGCGCTCAGTAGACTCCTGAGCCTTGACGACCAGCGTCAGGCCCTGCTCTCCGTCCGTACTGCGTTGGCGTTCGGGGGTAAGCTGGTGTTTGACCTACCGATCCTCGATCCGGGCGAGGCTGTGCCGGCGCAGCCGGCGGTCCGCCACGTCGGGCCATCGGCCCAGGTGACGGCAGTCCTGCACAGGTATCGCACATTCGACTCCACGCGCCAACTGACCCAGGATACGGTCTCCTGCGAGTGGCTCGATGCCAGCGGGCAGGTCACAGGCAAGCAGTATGCTGCCGTTACCCTGCGCTATAGCACCCCGGCTGAGATCCAGCTGCTCCTCGAGGCCTGTGGGTTTGCCCCCGTACTCTATGGGGGGTTTGACCGGCATCCGCTCTTACCCGGCGCCGCCCGACTGGTGATCGAGGCGGATCGCAAGGATTGAGCAAGTCCCGAAATCCCTGAAGGCCGCCTCTTTTGTGCATTGGATTCCGCTGGTGGAGAAGGGATTCGCCATCATTTGCCGAAAACGATCACGAAGGTGCGTTGCTCAAAGGAAGGGGTACCATGGGAAAGCGGCCGACCTGGGAACCAGTCGGCGGCCCGTTGCCACCGGGCGTCCAGTGCCGGCATCAGACCAGTCTCGCCGGCTGGCGGGTAGTCTCCGAACTGGTCCTGATCGGGACTGGGGTAGCGCAGGTTCGGATCAACGGGCAGGTTCACGGGGAGGCGATTGCCGGTAGCTTGGCTTCAGCCCGCAGAATCTATCGGTCCGTGCAAAATTCCATCAGGCCGCGGCAGGCCGTTCTGCCACTTTGAAGGCCACGATGGTATTATGCAATTATCTTATAGAAATCATATTATGCGAAGGTCTAGGTACTGTAGGGCACCTGCCGGATTGCCCCAGGTCCTATTCCCATGGTAGAGTGAGGCTCAAGAGGGAAAGGAGGGCGCCCGCGCCATGAAAGTCCTGATTGTAGACGACCACCTGATGCTTCGCAAGGGCGTGCTAAGCATCCTCTCCAGCAGCGATCTCCATGTAGTTGGCGAGGCCAACAATGGACAGGAAGCGCTGGATCTGGTCCCGAAGCTCAAGCCCGACCTCGTGCTCATGGACATCAATATGCCGGTGCTTGACGGTGTGGAGGCCACACGCAAGCTGAAGGCAGCTTACCCTGACCTCAAGGTCGTGATTTTGACCGTTTCTGAGATCGACAAGGATCTTTTTGAAGCGATTAAAGCTGGA
Organism: Symbiobacteriaceae bacterium; assembly: GCA_027356675.1. The sequence goes on from DAHVXO010000147.1 coordinate 12,994, forward strand.
GCGGATGGTTATCTGCTCAAGAGTCTCGGACCCGAGGAGTTGGTTGGGTCGCTGAAGTCAGCCGTGGCCGGCGAAGCGCCCATCTCTTCGGTGATGGCAGCGAAGATGCTGAAGGAATTCCGCCAGCCGCGCACGGGTCCTAGCGGCAAGGAGGACGGTCAGCAGCTCTCGCCTCGCGAGGTCGAGGTCCTGCGTCTGGCCAGCACCGGCCTCACGTACAAGGAAATCGCCTCGAAGCTTTACGTTGCTGAAAGCACTGTAAAGAACCATATGCGGCATATCCTTGAGAAGCTGCACCTGCGCAATCGTTCAGAGGCTGTGGGATATGCGATCCGGGAGGGTCTCGCCGGAGATCCCCACTAATCTGCGTTGAGTGAAACCACCCGTCGCGCTCGGGTGGTTTTCGTGTTGGGCAGTAGTTGGAATGCATGTGCGCCTTGCCCGCGAAGGTCTATACCCAAATCAGGCCAAAGTTGGATAGTAGGTCTATCCGGATTCAGGTATCATGAAGCTGACGAGATTCCTGTGTCCCATGTCGTGTGGCTGTGAGGAGGCGACGAAGATCATGAAGAAGGTACTTTTGGCGACCGATGGTAGCGACGGTAGCCTTCACGCGGCCCGGGTGCTGGGTGAGCTCCTGACGGGACTGCCGGAGTCACAGGTGACCGTAGTTTATGTAGCTCACATTCCCCGCTCTTTCAACCTGACGGATGAGTTCGGCAACAAGATCACGCCAGAGGTGCCGATGGATATCATGATCCGCCGTTCCGCCGACCCGATTCTGAAGCGGACGCTCTCGGCGTTGGGCCTGCCGGAAGACCGGGTCAATTTCGAGGTGCAGGTCGGTGAGCCGGCGGAAGAGATCGTTGATCTCGCTCGTCTGGAGGGCTATGATCTGGTTGTGGTCGGAAGCCGCGGCCTCGGCCCCGTGAAGGAGATTCTGCTGGGCAGCGTCTCCAATCGGATTTTGCATACCGCACCGTGCCCGGTGCTGGTCGTCCGGTAGCATCGCTTATCCCTGGTTCTCCTAGCCTTCGGTAGTTTGGACGCCACCCGATTCTGGTCGCTTCAACCAGACTCGGGTGGTGTCGCGTTTAACGGATCGGTGGGTGCCGCTGATCGTGGGCGCCGAGGTGATGGACGGGGTCATTTAGGCGACTTGGTGCGCGATCAGGGCATAGCCTGCGATGTAGAGGATCTGCCGAGCGGGGTCCACCGTCACCAGCCCCGTGTCCCAGACCAGCGCAACCCCGCTGTTGAGCGCCGTTACCGCGTGCCAGCAACCATCGGCCTTACCGTTGTCGTCCGCAAAAAGGACGGTGCCGGTAAGGCCGCACCGCGTCCCTAAGAGCCGCGGCAGCGCTCCCATAATCATCCCAAGCACCCAACCGTTGACCAGTCCCTGTGTGGCCGCGGCCTCCACGGCAACGGCGGGGATCAGATTGGGCGCCAGCACGATGAAACCAATCCCCCGGACGCATTACCGGGTCTTACGCCAGACCGACCACCGCCTTCAGGTTCTGCAGCAATGTCAGGTACATCTCCGCTGTCCAGTGTGCGGAAGTGCCCGGAGGCCACACCGTCATCCAGCACGGCCCGAAAGAGTACATGCAGGCGCTCATTGCGGCGCCGCAGCGCCTGTAGCAGTTCCGGATTGGAGAGACTGGATGGAAGAAACTCCAGCAGGTAGACCGGGAAGAACTCTGCCTGCGCCGGGTCGGCAATGGTGGCCATGTACATTTCAGTTAGCAGGTGCAGCCGAGGTCGGTCTCGAGGTCGTGCTCCATGACGGCCATGTAAATGTCAAGCTTGCTCTTGAAGTAGCTGTAAACCGCCCCGGCACTGAGGCCGGACTCCTTAAAGATCTCTTGCGGGCCGGTGGCGCCATATCCACGCTGTGCAAAGCCGTGGGCACAATCACGCAAGGAGAAGCCACCGTCTCAGGAGGAAGCATTTCAACACATCCAGAAGGTATATAAGTCAATCAATAGCAGGTAGTCCTAGCTGTTACGAGGGGGTTGCACTGTGACCGTCCAGATCGATTTCGCCAAGTATCATCGCTACGACGAGTTGGTCCAGCATCTGCAAGAGCTGGTGGCGGCTTATCCGGATCTCTCCCGTCTCTACTCGATCGGTAAGTCCTATGAGGGCCGGGATCTGTGGATGGTGGAGATCACCAACCACCAGACCGGGGTCCACTCGGACAAGCCGGGTTATTATATCGACGCCAACATTCACGCCGGCGAGGTGACCGGCACCGCTTGCGCCTTGTATACCATCTGGTACCTGCTGGACCGTTACGGGTCTGATGCAGAAGTGACACACCTGGTGGACACCACCAGCTTCTACATACTGCCGCGCGTCAGCCCCGACGGGGCCGAGAAATATCTCACTACGCCGTATTTCCTCCGCTCCAGCGTGCGTCCATATCCGTTTGAAGAGGAGCAGGACGGGCTGTATCCCGAGGATATCGACGGCAACGGCCTGATCCTGCAGATGCGGGTCCCAGACCCCGATGGGGAGTGGAAGGTATCCGAGAAGGATGTGCGCCTGCTGATCCCCCGTCTGCCCCATGAGTACGGTGGGCAGTACTATCGGGTCTTTTCGGAGGGGCTCATCCGCAATTTCGACGGGGTGGAGATCAACTTCGCCCCAGCGCGCTGGGGCCTGGATATGAACCGCCAGTTCCCGGTGGGGTGGGAGCCGGAGGCTAAGCAACCCGGGGCGGGGCCGTACCCGCTTTCCGAGCCTGAGACGCGGGCGGTGGCCGAGTTCCTGCTGAACCAGAAGAACATCAGCGGTGGGCAGAGCTATCATACGACTACTGGCATCATCCTCCGGCCGTCGTCCCTGCGGCCGGATGAGAAGATGAACCCCAAGGACCGGACCGCCTTCCAGGCGATCGGGCGAATTGGTACGGAACTGACCGGCTATCCCTGCGCCTCGGTCTACGACGGATTCGCCTACCAGAAGGACAACCCGATCAAGGGGGTCTTCCTGGATTGGACCTATGATAACCTGGGCATGCTGCTCTATTCCACCGAACTGTGGGACTTGCGGGTGCGGGCGGGCAACGACCGGGTGCCTTTCCTCGAGCCGCTCAAGGACCGGGACCCGGAGGCCGAAGGGCTCCGGATGCTGGCCTGGAACGACCGGGAACTGGCAGGCAAGGGCTTCGTGAACTGGTCGGACTTTGACCATCCACAGTTGGGCAAGGTCCAACTGGGTGGCTGGCGGATGAAGGACGTGCTGCAGAACGCGCCGCCCCAGTTCCTGCAGTCCGAGGCGCACAAGAACGCGATGTTCACGTTCAAGCATGCTGGGGCGGCGCCGCGGGTCGAGGTGACCCGGTCCGCCGTCGAGTCGCTTGGCGGCGGGGTCTTCCGGGTGGAGGTCGTGGTGCGTAACCGCGGCTACCTGCCGACCAACGTGACGGAGATGGCCAAGCAGAACAAGACAGCGAAGCCGGTCACGGCCGAGCTGACCCTGCCCGCGGGCGCCGAACTGGTTCTGGGCAAGGTGAAGGAAGACCTGGGACACCTGGACGGCCGCATCCTCACCGGCGGTGGTTTCTACCCGGGTAACGCGTCGGCGAACCGGGACAAGCGGATGGAGTGGATCATCAAGGCGCCGGCGGGTGGGGACCTGGTGGTCCAGGTGGTTTCGGAGAAGGCCGGGCGGCGCAGCGTCACTCTGACCCTGCGGGCGAGCGCATGAACAAGCGAGAGGCAAGCGCCGTCGCGGCGCGTTATGACTCGAGCCAGTATCTTCGGTATGCGGACATCACGGCGTTTCTAAGCGCATGGACCGAGATTTACCCGGGTCTCTGCCGGCTGGAGTCGGTGGGGAAGAGCCCTGAGGGGCGGGAAATCTGGTCAGTGACGCTGACCAACTTCGCTACCGGCGAGGATCGGACCAAACCGGCCTATCACATCAATGGGCAGCACCATGCGGGGGAAGTGACGGCAGGGGCGACGGCCGTGTACACGATCCAGTACCTGTTGAGCAATTACGGCAAGGATCCCGCGGTGACCGAGCTCCTGGACACCCGGGTCGTGTATGTGCTGCCACGCATCGCCGTGGATGGGGCCGAGTGGTACTTCGACCATCCGCAGATGTTGCGGTCGAGCCCGCTGATGTACCCGGAGCCTGAGGAGCCCGAGGGGCTGCGACCGGCGGATATCAACGGGGATGGCATGATCCTGCAGATGCGGGTGCCCCACCCGCTGGGCGATTGGAAGATCTCGGCGAAGGACCCCCGCCTCATGGTACGGCGGCGCCCGGACGACCGGGAGGGGACCTTTTACCGCCTCTACACCGAGGGGGTCATCAAGCAGCGGATCGCGACCGGTCAGGTCGCGGAGTCGTGGGACGGTCGGGCGATCGGGACCGATCCCGGGGGTGCGTATGCCCGGGAGCGTTCCTTTGACTTTAACCGCAACTACCCGACCAACTGGCAGCCCCAGCACCGCATGTCGGGGTCGGGACGGTACCCGTTCGACCGACCTGAGGTGCGAGCGATGGCGGAGTTCTGGCTGGCGCACCCGAACATCGGGGGTGCGATCAGCTACCACACCCGGGCGGGGGTGAACCTGCGCCCGTCCGCCCTGGTGGGGGATGAGAAGGTCAACGGGTTTGACCTGGGGATGTACAAGCGAATTGGTGAGGTGTGCACACGCACCTCCGGGTACCCCACGGTCAGCGTGTATGAGTACTTTACGTCCGACTACAACCCGGAGCATCTGGACGTGGGCTCGTGGCTGGAATGGTGCTATGACGAGAAGGGCGTGCAGGGGTTTGAGATGGAGCTGTGGGACTTCCCGTATCTCACCGGGGTGCCCAAGCGACCTTTGAAGGAGCTGCGCAACCTCTCCGACGAGAAGCGGGAGGAGGAGGCGCTCCTGCCGCTGCAGTGGA
>DAHVXO010000180.1 GCA_027356675.1 Symbiobacteriaceae bacterium
ACCAGTGATTTCTGCGGGATCAAAAAGCAGGTGTCTGTGCACATAAGGCCGATGTTGCCACCCCCGGCCGCTGCCGTCAGGGCGATCTGGTCAGTGATGGCCCAATCGCCATAGCCCGGGCCGTAAAGCGGCGTCAGCACCACCCCGTCGGGCACGGCGATGGACTCCCGGAGCCAAACCCCCAGTCCGTGGACCAGGGCCGACCCCGCCGCATCGACGATGGTCGCCAGTGCGTAATTCTCCTCGACCTTGAAGAGCCGCTCGACCAGCGTGTCCACGCCCGGACCCAGGGTAGCGGCCACCAGGCTCACGGCAGCCGCCCCCTTAAGGAGGCGGGTCAGGGACCGGGAGTGCCAGGTGAGTCCGGGCACGAAAGTGCGCACTACGTCGCCATCCACGCTCACGCTGCAGTAAGCCAGAGCGGCGACCGGCTCCGCCACTGCCAGCGTGCGGGCGATTCCCTCATTCACCAGCGCTTCATGGCTGGGACCTACCTGGGTAATCCCCGGCTTGAACCCAAGGTAGCGCATAACCACCGACCGATCCAGGGGGAGGGCTTCAGGCGCCGGTCGGACCACCGTCACGAGCAACTGCACGGCACTGCCCCTTTCCATCATAAAAACCCTTCACGAATGAAGGGTTGTCGCGAACGCGCCACTTCACTCGCCATCTTTCGGACGAAATGTCCGCAGGAATTGGCACCGGCTCCGACCAACGAAGTGGTTGCCGTGGCTTCACAGGGCCTGTCCCTCCACCACATCTAGATGACTGGGATATTCGGTTATCCACAAATCAAATTATACCGTTCCGGAAGGGCATCGGGCAAGCGCAGTCGGGAACAAGCATAGATCGCAATAGGTCTATCCCCTCAGGAGCCTTGCAATACCTTGAGGGCCGTCTCGTGCCGCCCATACGACGGCATGATGTAGACGCCCTGACAGCTCTCCCGGGCCGCCGCCAGCAGTTCGCGGGCGATCGCCAGCCCTTCCTGCTCCCCGCTGGCCTCTGCCAGTCGCATCCGCTCCAGCACCGACTCGGTGAGGCGGATGCCGGGGATCTCGTTATGCAGCAGCAATGCGTGCTGGTAGGAGTGAATCGGGCAGACGCCTGCGATCACCGGCACGGGCGGACGGCCCAGGCGGTCCAGGAGTCGCGTCAGGATCGCCATGTCGAAGACCGGTTGGACCATGACGAACTGCATCCCCGCCTCCAGCTTCTGCTGGAAGCGCTCCACCTCCAGCCCCAGGTCCGGGGCGTTGGGGTTGAGGGCACCACCGATGAAGAAGTGCGCAGGTTGGCCAATGTCGTTGCCCTTGGGGTCGACCCCCCGGTTGTAACCGGCCAGCATGCGGATCATGCCCAGGGAATCCACATCGTAGACGTTGACGGTCCCGGGCGCCAGGTTGGGCTGGTGCGGGTCGCCGGTCACGCAGAGGATGTTGCGGACGCCCAGGGCGTGGGCGCCGATCAGTTCGGATTGCAGTCCCAGCAGGGTGCGGTCCCGGGGCGTCAGATGGGTGATGGTCTCGAGTCCAGACCGCTCCTGCAGCAGGGCGCTGGTCAGGGTTGAGGACATGCGGACCCGGGCCATCGGGCTGTCCACCACATTGACGAGCTCAACCCCTGCTCCCTTATACTCCCGCGCTGCGCGCAGGAAGGCACCGGTCAGGTGGGTCCGAGGTGGGTGCATCTCCACGGAGATAACGAACTCACCGGCGCTCAGGCGGGCTTCCAGGTGGGTCTGCTTGCCCGCTGGGCTGCGGCGCGGTGCCGGGTTGGTGGTCACCTCCACGCCGCGGTGGCCGTCGCCCGGGTCGGGAGCAGGGGTTCGGGCAGGCGTGAGCATCGGGGCAACGGCGGCGGCCCGTCCCGGCACCTCCACCGTGGCCCCCTCCTCCCGCACGATCTGCAGCCGCTGCAGCGCGACCTGCATCGCGGCGATGTGCTCCGGCCCCATGCCGCAGCAGCCACCGACCAGCCGCGCCCCCGCCGCCACAGCCTCCAGGGCGAAGTTGGCAGCGTACTCGGGCGTGGTGGCGAAAAAGAGCCGGTTCTGCGTCCGGTGCGGCCACCCAGCGTTGGGCTTGGCCACGACCAGGGCCTCCGGCACGGCGGCGACCATCTCCCGCACGGTCTTCAAGATCCCCCGGGGCCCTGACCCACAGTTCGCCCCGATGGCGGTCGCCCTCGCCCCATGCAAGGCCAGCGCCGCCTGGGCCGCTGTGGTGCCGAATGCGGTGCGGCTGTCATCGTCAAACGTCATCCTTGTGATGGCCGGCAGGTCGCAGACGCTCCTGACCACTTGCAGCGCCAGCAGAATCTCGTTGAGATCCGAGAAGGTCTCCAGGGTGATCAGATCCGCACCGCCTTCGACCAGGGCGCTGACCTGCTCCCGGAAAAGGGCCCGGGCTGTGTCCGCAGCCACGTGACCGATGCCCGTGGATTCCAAATACCCGGTGAGCGGTCCCATGCTCCCGGTAACCAGGACATGCTCTCCCTGCAACTCTCGCATCTCCCGGGCCAGCCGCACCGAGGACCGGTTGACATCCCGGGTCTTCCCGGCCGCGCCAAAAGGCTCAAGCCCACGAGCTGAGCCATTATATGAGTTGCTGGTGAGCACCTGCGCCCCTGCTTCGATGTAGCGCTTGTAGACCTGCCGCACCCGGTCGGGGTCGGTCAGGTTGAGCATTTCGACCGAGGCGTCCAACGTGGCCCCCATGCTCTGAAGTAGCGTGCCCACGCCGCCGTCCAGGAGGAGCGGCCCGCGGGCGAGACGATCGGTGAGTACGTTTCCCATGGCAGCCTCCGGCGAATCAAGTTGTTGTCATGTTACTCCACGGCGGGCGGGCGCGCAAGAGCGGGAAAATGCGACAGGAACCCGGCCCCAACCTGCGAATATTCGCTGTGAGCCAAGAACGCAAACGAGGAGTGGGTGCGCGTGAACGCCATCCAGTGGGTCCGAGGTGAACTCAACCCTCGGCAGGTCACTTCGGACGATCTGATCTACCAGCAGCAGGAATCGCAGTCCAATCACTCGCTACCCATCATTTACGAACCGTTCAATGCCAAGAAGCGCACCCACTGGCGAGACCGGGGCGCCACCTTCGATTTCCTGGCGGCTGCCGGCGATGGCCGTCTCCTGGACCTCGGCCCCGGCGACGGCTGGCCCTCCCTGACCCTTGCCCCTCTCGTGGGCAGCGTCACCGGCGTGGACGCCTCGGACCGCCGCACCCAGGTCTGCCTCGCCAACGCCCAACGCATGGGCATCTTCAACTTCCGCGCCACCACTGTGCCGGCCGGACAGCCGCTCCCCTTTGCGGACGAGAGCTTCGATGGCGCGGTCGCCGCGTCCGCCATCGAACAGACCCCGAACCCGCGGGCTACGCTGCAAGAATTGCACCGGGTGCTCCGTCCCGGCGGTCACCTGCGCATCTGGTATGAATCGGTGGCGAAGTACCGTGGTGGACAGGAGCAGGACCTGACGGGTTGGTCCCTGGATGCGTACAACGCCTACCTGCTCCTCGCCGACCGCAGGGTGGATGAGGAGCGTATGACCTATTACGGGCTCAGGATCGCCGCCCCCATCGCCAAGGTGGAGGAGCAACTGGGTCTCCTTGCGATCGACCGGCTGACGCCCGCCCGCCTGGAGGAACTGCGCCCATTGATCGTCGACGCGGCCCAGACCAGCCTCGCCCTCCCCGGCTGCCGCACTTTCATGACCTGGCTCCGGGAGGCCGGTTTCCGCACCGTCACCCCAACTTACTGGGGCGGCTGGTTTGCCGAACGCCTTTACGAGTCGCTCGGGCCCGACCGGCGTCCGCACGAGCTGGCGGACCTCGATCGCCTGCTCCGGCCCACCGTCAGCGTGGCGGTGCAGATGGAGGCGCCGGTCCGCCTCGACCCGCCCATCACGGCCGTGAAGTGAAGCCACCCGAACCGTCACGTCCAGCTAGTAAGCCAGGTCCAGTTCGGCGAGGGTCTGCGGGAGCGGCACCCCGCTCTCGGGATCCCAACCAAGCATCTCATACAAGGTCCGCTTCGCCTCCGCAAACGCGACCGGATCGAGCGCCTTCCCCGTGCGGGAATCCGCCAGCTCCACGAACATCCGTTTGGGCAGCTTGTCATCCGCCGCCGTGAAGCCCCGCCGCAGGTTGAAAAGGCGAGACAGGGTGTTCGCCCGCAGCCCCACGCGCAGCAGCTCCCAGACATCGAAGTCCACCCACCCGGTGCAGGCCTGGATGAACTCCACCATCTGTGCCGGCGTGTAAGGCAGGAACATGCACATGACCATCGAGTCAAGCGCATGCCGATAATTGGTGTGGTAGTAGAAGATCTTCATCTTCTCGTCATCGAAGCCGTGGATCTGGACCGTCTTGAATTCGCCCCATGCCTGGACGTCCGTGAACCAGCGGGTCTTGCTAGTCATGGACGTGTCGTGCAAGTTGTGCATATGGTCCGCACCCGTGGGCGAGACCGCGAACCCGAGGCCCATCGCATGTTTGATGCGCGGCTCGTGCATGGGGAACTCCTGCCCCTTGACGTGCATTGCGAGATCCTCCGCCCCGCCACCAATGCGTGCGGCAGCGCGGGCCGTGCCCTCCGCCAGCAGGTCAGCCAGGGGGCCATCCCGGTGAGCGATCTTCTCCACCAGGTCCATCATGGCCTCGGTATCACCAAACTCAGGCGCCTCGGGGAGCAGCCCCCGCTGGCGGCACTCCATGGCGAAGCCGATGACGGCCCCCAGGGAGATGGAGTCCAGGCCATACGCCGCACAGCGTTCGTTGGCCTTGGCGATCGCCTTCAAGTTGTGGATACCCGACATGTTGCCCAGGGCGCTCAGGGTCTCATACTCCGGCCCGCCATACCGCCGGTCGATCGGGTACGGCGAATCGGAGACCACCACCCGCTTACAGCGAACGGCGCAGGAGTTGCAGGTATCCCGTGCAACCAGCAGGCCAGTCTCGTTCATGGTCTCGCCGGTGTAATCCTCCGCATGCTCCCAGGAGCCGGCCTGAAAGTTCCGGACCGGCAGGCCCCCGGTGGCATTGAGGGCACGCACGCCGCCGGTGGTGCCGAGGACGTGAACGTTCTTTACCAAATCCAGATTCTGCCCCATCCACTTCTGGATGGCCAAGACGCCAGACGGATTGGCGAATTCGAGCATGCCACCCCGTCCGATCGGGGACAGACAAGCGATGCCCTTCAGGTTCTTCGACCCCATGACGGCGCCGAGGCCGCCGCGACCGGCAAAGTGCGACCGGTCGTTGACCACCGCAGCGTAGCGGACCAGATTCTCGCCGGCCTGGCCGATGAGTGCGGTCCGGATGCGCTCGGAGCCAAGTTCGGCCCGCATAGCATCCTCCACCTCACCGACCTCCCGGCCCCAGAGGTGCGAGGCATCCCGCAATTCCGCCTGGCCTGCGTTTATCCAGAGGTAGACCGGCCGCGCCGCCCGACCCCGAACCACGACGGCGTCAAATCCGGCCCGCTTGAGCTCTGAGCCAAAATACCCGCCGCCCTCCGCACTGGCGAACCCGCCGGTCAGGGGCGAGAGTGCGCCGACGCCGTTGCGGCCCTGCCCGCTGACGGCGGCCCCAGTCACGATGCCGGGGGCGAAGATCAGGACGTTCTCCGGACCCAGCGGGTCGGCCTTGGGCGGCAGCATCGTCATCAGATAGTGGGCGATCAGCGCCCGACCGCCCAGGTATTTGCGGAAAAAGGCTTCACCGGGAGCCTCCCGGGTAATTGTGCCCTGGTCGAGGTCCACATGGAGCACGCAATCGTGAAAGCCAAACGGCACGGGATAATCCCTCCTAAAATAGTCCGGGGTATGACACCTTTCTTACTATTGATGTTTCCTGCTGAAGGCACCACCATCCTGCAAGCAGAATAAAACCGATCAAGCAGGAACTGGCCTTGACGACCGCCACCTTCGAGGACTGGCTCAAGTTGACCAGGCAGATCGAGTCCATGTAGGCTGTGCAAAAATGTCTGTCTGAGTGCAGCAGGAATCCGGGCTATTCCGTCGAAAATTCGGCCATAGGATCCAGGGAACAGAATCCCTCGAGTGATCTTGAGGGGAGAGCAAAGTCGCTCTCTACCGCCTGCGAGCGCAGGCGTAGAGGGCCTTTTTATTGGGGGCAGCGGCAGTGGATGACAAGCAGCGCATCATTCAGGAGTTCGTACCGGGCAAGCAGGTAACACTGGCCCATGTGATTGCGAACCCGGTCCTGGCCCTCTACGACAAGCTGGGCCTGGAGCCCGCGGGTGCGATCGGCATCCTGACGCTGACGCCCTCTGAGACCGTCATGATCGCGGCGGACCTGGCGACCAAGGCCGCCAACGTGGAGATTGGCTTCCTCGACCGTTTCACGGGTGCCCTGGTCATCACGGGCGCTGTCGCCGACGTGGAGACCTCCGTGCGTGAAATCGGCAGCTACCTCTCCCGGACGCTAGGATTCGCCACATGCCCGGTGACCAAGTCATGAGCCGCGCCCGGAAGATTGTCCTGGTGGGCCCGACCCGGGCAGGCAAGAGCACGCTGATCCGGGCCCTGGAGGGCCAGAGCGGCCCGGCCCGCAAGACCCAGGCCATCTCATACACCCGCATCGCCACCGACACTCCGGGCGAGTACCTGGAGAACCCCATGTACTACCGGGTCCTCCTGCCGAGTGCCGCCGAGGCGCGCTGGGTCCTGCTGATCCAGGATGCCACCTCACCCCGCAACCACTACCCGCCCAACTTCGCCCGGGCGTTTCCCGGCAAGTCGGTGGGAATCATTACGAAAAGCGACCATCCCAAAGCCGATGTGGAGCGCAGCCGCAAGTTCCTGGAGAAGCTCGCCCTCACCGGTCCGATCCTGACCGTTTCGGCCTACACGGGTGAAGGGTTGGCCGAACTCCGGGCGCTGCTGGGACTGGCCGAACTACCCGAGCCACCGGAGCCCGCTGCCGAGGGCCAGCCACAATAGATTGTCACGAAAGTACCGGCCCCGAGCAGGAAAAAAGGCGAAATGAGCGAACAAGTCAGCAAGTCACTAGCGACACACAAACAGAATACGGGTTCGGGCAACGGCGCCACACACCACCCATTGTGTTTCAGGAGGGTCTGGCGTTTCTTTTATGCCTACGAGGGGGTTAAGCCGTGCCGACCCCGAACGCAACCCTGAGCGTGCGGCGATTGTGCGCCGCCCAGACGCCGCTCGCACCCCGGGATATCGATCTGATCGAACAACTTGCGCAGAGCCTGCCGCTCTTTGCAGAGTTGGCACAGGCTGATGTCTTCATCGACTGTCCGACCATGAGCCCGGACATCGCAATCGTCGTGGCCGAGGCGAACCCAACCGGTGGCCGCTCGGTCTATCAGGCGCCAGTTATGGGGCAACTGGCGTTGCGGGAGAATGAGCCGGGCGTGATCGAGACCCTGCTCAGCGGCCTGCCGACGCCGAGCCGGCGGGGCCTGACGCAGGAAGGCACGCCGGTGCGCCAATCCGTGGTCCCCATCCGCGGTGCGGACGGGAACACCATCGGGGCGCTGATCATGGAACAGGACATCACCGAGCAACTCAAGCAGGAGGCCTGGGTGGGCATCCTCTCCCAGACCACCGAGCAATTGACCGAAGCGCTCCTCTCGATGGCCATCAAGGTCCAGACGCTGCCCTCCCTGCTCCACGAAGGCATGCTGATTCTCGACGCCGCCGGGGTGGTCTCCTACGCCAACCCGATGGCAGTGCGCTTCGTCCGGGACCTGGGCGGGCCGGAGGATCCGACCGGCCGGGCCATCGCCGAACTGCCCCTGGGGTTCGGCCCCGGCACCGTCGGCGAGTCCGAGGTGGTCACCCGTGAAGTGGAGGCCGCCTGCGCCTCCTTCATGCTCCGCTCGGTGCCGATGGTCTTCCAGCAGAAGTCGGTGGGGCACATCGTGCTGCTGCGGGATGTCACCGAGATCCGGGTCAAGGAAAAGGAACTGATGATCAAGTCGGCGGTGATCAAAGAGATCCACCACCGCGTGAAGAATAACTTGCAGACCATCGCCAGCCTGCTGCGGCTCCAATCCCGGCGAATCGAGAACCAGGAAGTCAAGCGGATCTTCGCCGAGAGCATCAACCGGATCTCTAGCATCGCGACGGTCCATGAAGTGCTCTCCAAAGGCGGCATCGAGCTGGTGGACCTCCGGCAGATGATGGCGGACATCGTGCGGCTGATCCGGCGGAGCATGCTTCACCCGGAGTGGGCCATCGCCATGGAAGTGAAGGGCGAGTCTCTGGTCATCAGCTCCAATAAGGCAACTTCCGTCGCCCTGATCATCAACGAGGTGGTACAGAACGCCGTCGACCACGCCTATGTGGGGCAGGAGCCGGGGCGAGTGGAGGTCGAGATTCGCGACCACGGACAGACCGTTGAAGTGATCATCTCCGACGACGGAGTGGGGTTTCCTTCCGGCTTCTCGCTCAGATCGACGGAGAGCCTGGGGCTCCAGATTGTCCGAACGCTGGTGGAGCAAGACCTCAAGGGTCAGCTGCGCATCCAGGGCCGGGCAGATCGTGGGACCGAGGTCCGGATTGCATTTCCGAAGGTCGAGGGGGAGGCACATCATGCTCGACGCGACAGTCCTGCTGGCAGAGGATGAGCCGATCACCCGCATGGACCTGCGGGAGATGCTCCAGGAGATGGGCTACAAGGTCATCGGCGAGGCGGGCGACGGCTGGGAAGCGGTCCAACTGGCGCAGAAGCTCCGACCGACCGTCACCATCATGGATATCAAGATGCCCCGTCTGGACGGGCTGGTAGCGGCGCAGAAGATCATCGACCAGGGGCTCAGCACGGTCATTCTGCTCTCCGCATACAGCCAGAAGGAACTGGTGGAGAAGGGCCAGCGGGCAGGGGTCGCGGCGTACCTGGTCAAGCCGGTGCGGGAATCGGAGTTGCTGCCCGCTATCGAGATCGCCCTGGCCCGACAGCGGCACATCGCCAGGCTGGAAGAAGAGATCCTGGCCGCCCGGGAAGAGTTGCAGAACCGCAAGCTGATCGAGAAGGCCAAGGGCGTCCTGATGACCACTTACGGGTGGAGCGAGGATGTGGCCTATCGCCGGCTCCAGCGGCTGAGCATGGACCGGCGGCAGAGCATCGCCAGCATCAGTCGGGAGATCGTAGGCCGCAAACAACAGAACTAGTGGGCAAAGGGGCCCGTGCTGCATCCTGGATGGTCTTCAGGGTGGAGCCGGGCCTGTTTTAATGGAATGAGTTTTGTGGAATGAGTTTTGTGGAATGAGTTTAGTGGAATGAGTTTAGTGGAATGAAGCAACACCTGAGGAGGGGTTTTCCATGGCTGAATCCGGTATCGCACTCGGCATGATCGAAACCAAGGGTCTCGTAGCTGCCATCGAGGCGGCAGATGCGATGGTCAAGGCGGCCAACGTTCACCTGGTCGGCAAGGAACATGTGGGCGGTGGTCTCGTCACGGTCATGGTCCGCGGCGACGTCGGCGCTGTCAAGGCAGCCACCGATGCAGGGGCCGCTGCGGCCCAGCGGGTCGGCGAATTGATTTCCGTCCATGTGATCCCGCGGCCGCACGCCGACGTGGAGCTGATCCTCCCGAAGGCCAAGGCCTAAACCGGTTATATGGATGACCAAGGTGAGGTCCTGACCAGCGTCGGCATCGACGTCGGGACCGCCACGACCAAGATCATCTTCAGCAAGTTGCGGTTCCGCAACCTGGGGATGGGCCTGGGTGTGCCGCGAGTGCGACTGACGGCCCGCGAGGTCATCTACCGCAGCCAGGTGTGGGGGACCCCCGTGGCGGGGAATCAGCTCCTGGGCGAGCGGCTGCTGGAGTATCTGCAAGGGGCGTACGCCCAGGCGGGCATCGACCCGGCGACAGTGGGCAGCGGCGGCGTGATCATTACCGGTGAGGCGGCGCGCAAGGAGAACGCCCGGTCGCTGCTGGCCCTGCTCTCCAAGTCCGCAGGCAACTTTGTGGTTGCCGCCGCCGGGCCTCATCTGGAGGCCGTGATCGCAGGGCGGGGGTCAGGGGCGGCGGCCCGGTCTGAGCAAATCGGCGGGACGGTAGCGGCAGTGGACATCGGCGGTGGCACGACCAACATCGCCATTTTCCGGAGCGGGCATGTGCTGGATACAGCCTGTATCAATCTCGGCGGGAAGGCGTTGCGGCTGGACCCGGCCACCGGGCAGGTTCAGGTGATTACCCCGGCGGCCCGCACGGTGCTAGGTGCGCGGGCTATGGCCCGCAGCGAAGGCCAGGCGCTGGACTTGCTTTCCCTGCGCCGGACCGGCGAGGCGCTGGCCGATGCCATCGCAGGTACGCTGGCGACCGAGCCTCCGCCTGCGAGCGCGACCGGACTCTATGACGGCCGACCGCTCACCGGGGAGTACCACATCCAGGAGGTCCTGGTCTCCGGGGGCGTG
>DAHVXO010000182.1 GCA_027356675.1 Symbiobacteriaceae bacterium
GGTTGAAGGTTCGATTCCTTCACGGTCCACCAGACCAGCAAAAACGGAAGTGCTTTTTCGCACTTCCGTTTTTGCGTTCCCTTCACTTGGGACCGATGACACCAGCGTAGGCTGCCAGCCCTTCCGAACCAGCCGGTGTCAGCCGGTAGACCCCCAGACTGATCCGCTCAAACCAACCGTAGTGGTTATCCTGCAGAATGGTCGCCGCCTTCACCACACCGGTGGCCGCCCGCACGGCCTTGACCTTAGCCGGTCCGGCCGCTTGCTGCAGGCACTCGGCGATCCGCAGGGCTTCCTCCCGGTAAGCCGTCACCAGCGGGCGTCTGGTCGATCCGCCGACGTTGAAATCCCCCGACCGGCGCTGAAATTCCAGCGCCAGCGCTTTGACGCGCCGGGAATCCTTGCGCGGTGGAACCGCCTCCGGCTCCCGCACCACCTCGACCACCGGCCCAGACCGCCCGAACTGCACGGTGATGAGCCCCAGCCCCAGCCGCCGGCAGAGATGCTCCACATCCCGCCACCGCGCCTCCCGCCGTCGGGGCGCCTCCACGGCGAGGTACACCGCATCTGTAACCCGCTGCCGGTCGATTCCCTGAAAAACCAACGCGAGGTTAAACGCGGCCTTGAGCTCCACTACAACAGTCTGCTCGGCACGCACCGCGACCAGATCGCAGCCGTTCACTTCGCCTTTGACCGCAAACCCCTGGTGCTCCAGGAAAGCCTTGACCGGGTCGTACAGTTCAACCTCACGGCGCGCCGCCATCAGATCGCACCCCTCATTTCTGCGCGCAAAGCGACTCACCATAACAAGTGGATGTTTCCAGCATGACGCCCGCTCAGCGCGGGCAGATTAGTCCTGAAAGCGAATCGGCACCGTGGGGGGCGAGTCGTGTGCGGAAGTGGTTGGTGGCAGTACTCCTGGGTACCGTGCTCATCGCCGGGTGCACGGGTGGCGGTGGGGGGCCGCAGGCCAGCCCGGAACCGAGCTCTGATCAGGTGGAGAAGGCGGTCAAGAAGACTCTGCACGACGATGACATGAAGGACTTCCTGCGCACCGCCGTTCGCACCCAGGCCGGCAGTGAGATGCTGGAGATGGCGCTGGATACTCAGGAAGGCCAAAAAGCGATTCAGGAGTCCGTAAAACGGGCCGTCGGCTCATCCGTCGGTCAGCAAGTCATCGCTACCAAGCTGGGTGAGATGATGTCCGACCCAACGTTCAAGGTTCAGATCCAACAGGCCATCCGTGAGACGATGGTGGAGATGATGGCCAAGGGCTCGGAGAGTGGCAAGAAGAAGGAGGGCAAGGAGGGTGGCGGTGGCCAAAGCGGCGGCGGCGGCGGTAGCGGTGGTGGCGGTGGCGGTGGCGGCGGGAGCGGCGGTAGCTAACAGCAGGGCGCTTAGTCGTCCTGCTGTTTCGCGCCGGCTCCGGGGCGTTCCACCGTGGGTCGGGGCATGATGCCGTCGGCCTCCAGGCCCTCCAGCAGGTCCCGGTAGTGTTCCCCATCCACGATCAGGTCTGTCGGTCCCAACTCGCCCAACACGAAGCGGGCGGTCCGCCGGGATGCCTTGACCTGCTGCGCCAGAATCGGGCTGGCGCACCGCAGCAGCATCACCTCCTGCAGGTACACCTGACCGTACGTGGCCGCCCAGGCTCGCAGGTCGAAGGCGACGTTCTGGGGCACGCCCGTGGCCGAGTGCTCCCCCAGGAAGGCGAGCATCGCATCGCCGGTCATTCCGGTCTTCAGCGCCCGGTAGACGCTCTGGCGACTGAGCCGGTAGGTGAGGGTCCGGTCCGACCGCCCCACCAGGTCGGCCATCAGTTCCAGATTCCACAGGAGGTGCGACTCCACGGGCCGGGGGGCGATTACCTCAAACGTGGCCTGGAGCAAGAGTGGGATAGCCGGCAGCTCGGGGGCCGACGTGTCCTGACCACTGCCGACCACAGTGTGACCGGCCCGGGTCAGCCGGCAGGCCAGGACCGGATCCTCCCCGGTGCCCGCTTCACCAAGCTCAAAGAGCCCGATGGGTGCCAGGAACGTCGACAGATGATGTTTCAGCCGCAGCAGGAACGAGCCCCGCTGGCTGGGGTTGATCAGTGGCTCCAATTCGGCCACCAGCAGGTTGACCGAAACCCACTGATTCCCTACCGAGTTCATCACCTGTAGGAAAGTCTGCAGGTCCTGGTAGAAGTAGCGGTCCTGCCAGTAGCCGTATAGATCGACCTGCTTGCCCGCCGTGGGCCCGCCCACCCAGTTGGGGAGTTCCGCGGTCGCCAGCAGGTGACCGTTCTCCCGGGCCAGGAGGTGGCGGTCCAGGGCGTAGCCCATCAAGAGTCCCAGGGGCTCAGGGTACCGGCCTACCAGGGTCTCCTCATCGGCGTTCCCATCGCCTAACAGGTCCAGCAGGGCCCGCAGGTGGCGCTTGTACACCTGCCCCTGCTGTGTCAGCGTGACTTCCGTGCGATACACGTAACCCAGGAACCGGTGCAGGTCCTCGATGAGGTCCCGCTCCGTCGGCAACGGCCGTACCGGGACCGCCGGCCCCAGGCAGATGCGGTGGGCCATCTGCCGGCTGATGATGTCGGTCAGGACCGCCAGCAGGTTGGCCGGAATGAAGAAGACCTGGCGGTAGTTCTGGGACCGCAAGAAGACCAGCCCGCGGTTCACCAGGTCCTCCACCGCCCGGGCTGGTGACTTGCGCCGCTTCCCCGCGATCAGGTTGACGATCTGGTGGGTCAGCTCCACCGTGATCCCTTGATCGCCGCCGCCGAAAAAAACCACCTTAAGCGCCGCCCACTCCTCATCCGAGAGGTCGGCCAGAAGTCCTTGCAGCCAGGCACGGTCGGTCAGGCACCCTTCCAACTCCCGCTCCAGGGCGCGCCGATCCGGACCGGGCTCGAGGCCCGCGGCGGTCGCGATCCGGCTCAGATGCTCGAGGGGGGCCCGCTCCAGGCACTCCAACAGGTCCAAACGTGTCACCTCGTGCTCAGGAACTCTTCGGCATGGGAGATCTGATATCGGTACCCTTGCTCCGTCAGAAAGAGTTGGCGCTTGGCGGCAAACTCCTGATCCCGGGTGTCCCGGGTCACGAGGGAGTAGAAGAACGCAGGGGAGCCATCTGCCTTCGGCCGCAGGATGCGACCCAGCCGCTGGGCCTCCTCCTGGCGCGAGCCGAAGGTCCCGCTGACTTGAATCGCCACGCTGGCATCCGGCAGATCGACGGCGAAGTTGGCCACCTTGGAGACGACCAGCAGCTTGATCTCGCCCTGCTTGAAGCGGGCGTACAGCTCCTCCCGCTCGCGCGTCGGCACCTGGCCCGTGATTAACGGCGCACCCAGTTCCGCAGCCAGGATCTTGAGCTGGTCCAGGTATTGCCCGATCACCAGGATCAGGTCGCCGTCGTGGCGGTGGACCAGTTCGTGTACCAGACGGTTCTTGGCCGGGTTCTCCGAGGCGATGCGGAACTTGGTCCGGTCCGCGGCCACGGCGTACTCAAGACGCCGGTCATCCTCAAGCGGCACCCGGATTTCGTGACAGGTGGCAGCGGCGATGAACCCCTGCCGCTCCAGCACCTTCCACGGCACGTCATAGCGCTTCGGACCGATCAGCGAGAAGACGTCCTCCTCGCGCCCATCCTCCCGTACCAGGGTGGCCGTCAGCCCCAGGCGGCGCTTGGCCTGGATCTCCGACGTGATGCGGAAGACCGGCGCCGGCAGCATGTGGACTTCATCATAAATGATCAGGCCCCAGTCCTGGGCGTTGAAGAGACCGAAGTGCAGGAATTTGGCGTCGGTGCTCTCCCGGTAGGTGAGGATCTGATAGGTCGTGACCGTCACCGGCCGAATCTCCTTGACCTCGCCGGAGTACTCGCCCACCTGGTCGCGGGGCAGGGTGGTCTTGTCCATCAGTTCGTCAATCCACTGGCGGACCGCTGTGATATTGGTGGTGAGGATCAGGGTCTTCTGCTGCACCGTAGTCATGGCGCCCATACCGACGACGGTCTTGCCGGCGCCGCAGGGCAGCACGATGACCCCCGATCCACCGAAGATCGATCCATCCTTGTAAAAGGCATCCACGGCAAGCTCTTGGTAGGGGCGGAGGCCGAAGGCCCGCCCGCCCAGGGAGGTCGGCCGGAGCATCAACGCCAGCGGCGCCCCGGGCACGTACCCGGCCAGGTCCTCGACCGGAAAGCCTACCTTGATCATGGCTTGTTTGACGTGCCCGCGCCGGTCTGGGTCGACCAGCAGTGCATCCGGCCGGGCCTCAAGCAGGTAGGGCCGGACGGTTTTGTTGTGCCAGATCTCCGTGAGCAGGTAGGCGTCCCCCGACTTCAGGAGGAGCTGACCCCCCTCGTCCTTGACCAATTGCACCCGGCCGTAGCGAGCCACGTAGTCCGCTATGTCCTGTCGTAGGTTCTCCGGCAGGGGGAATTTGCTCAGGCGCTGTAAGTCGTCCAGAATGGCGGTGGCATCGAGCCCGCTGGCCGCAGCGTTCCAGAGCGATAGCGGCGTGATGTTGTAGGTATGGATATGTTCGGGGCTCTTGACCAGATCGGCGAACTGGGCCAAGGCATCCCGTGCCTCCTCAAACCGGGGGTTCATGACTTCCAGGAGGACGGTCTTGTCGCTCTGTACAATCAGGGGGTTGTGCGGCTGATAATCCAACGCGTCTCCCTCCGGCGTTTGCCCATGTTGCCCTTCTAGCACTTAAAAGGCAAACATTCGTCTGCGATCCCGCCGAATCCTGCCGAATGGGGCTGGAGGAGAATCCGGCGGTTTGCCCGAAGGTTTCAGCAAGCGGCCCGGAGCGGCGGGGAGGCCATACGTGTGAGAAGGTGGGTGGGGCAGGCGCCCGGACTCTCCCGGGTTGGCGCCCTTGCATTGGCCATCGCACTGATTGCGGCTGCCGGCCAATACCTGGGGCAGCCCGTGGACTGGGAAATGGCCTTTGTCTTTGGCATCACCATCGGGATTGCCAGGCGTTGGCCGATTGTTATGCCGCGGACCGGCAACCGCATCGTGCTGGCAGCAGGCCTCATGTTCGAAGCGCTCTGGTCGCGCGGCATCGCCACGGCGATCGTGCTGGTCCTCTTGGAGTTTGCCTTACGGGCGGCCATGTCGCAACGGGCTCGGTCTCTGTGGGAGTGGTACCGCCCGTTTTTCGTGATCAGCGCCCTTTTAGCTGGGTACGCCACTACGTATTTGATCGTAGGGAGGAGTGTCACGCCCTCCCATGCTCCGATGTTACCGACCGACACGGCGCTCGTCCTGCAAGTCTACGTGTATTGGGCCGTCCTGACAGCGACGTGGACTTTCCTGCGGGCGCCTGCCACCGGCCGAACCCGGCTGGGTGAGTATACACTGCGCATGGAACAGTCCTGGTGGGTGCCCCTCGCGTATCTAGCGGTCACCTTGCTCATGAACCTCGTGCAGATGACCTCGCTGCCTCTGGTCGTACCCGCTTGCTTGCTTCTGCTCTGGCTGCAGTCGGTGATCGGGCCGCCTTTCACCGCACTCTACCAGGACCGAGCCGCCGCAGAGCTAATCGCCGCAACGCCGCATCAGGTGGCGGCTCAGCGGGAGGCGCTCCATCGGGTTCTGCACTATGCCCACCTGCTGGGGCGATCGTTGGCGATCTCCCCGGAGGAATCTCGGCACCTCGGCTATGCGGCCCTGCTCCAGGATCCACGAGCGGCCCCTGACCCGCAGTTGCCGCTCTGGCTGCCGGATCAGCCAACCCCGGCGCGGGGCGAAGCGATCAGGCGCGTGGTGGATGAAGCGGTCGCTCGGATCGACCGGGTGGGCTCACTCCCGGAACTGGTCAGCCTGGTTCGGCTGCGCTACGCAACCTATGATGGCGGAGGCCTGCCGCCCCTGGCCGGGGACGACCTGCCGGTTACAGCCCAGTTGTTGACAGCCGCCAACGCTGTGGTGACTGTCATGGGGCAGGCCGGCTATACCTCTGCGGCCCCCGCGGTGGAATGGATCGAGGCCCACGCAGCGTCACGGTTCAGCCCGACCGTACTTGGGGCGTTACGGCGTCTCGCCATCGAGAGGGCATCCCAGACCGATTCCGCGGGGGCCTTGCCCCAGACCGTACGCCAGTTGCAGGGTCTTGTCCATACGGGGCGCCGCTCCTCGGCGATGGCAGGTCTGCGGCGCATCTGGAATCAGATCCGCACCCAGACCCCCCTCGCAGCGGGTCTGCCAGATGAAGTGATGGCGATGGCCAGGTTGGCCTCGTTCTTCGCTTCCAGCCCCACCATGGGGCATACTGCCCAGATCGCGGTGGAGGCAGTTGGCGAGCTGGTGGGGGCCAAGGTCGTCCTGGCGCTTTCCGAGGGCGATAGCCGCGAACTGAGCTTTCGCTGCAAGGCGACCTACGGCATCCACCACCTGAGCGTCGTGGGACGGGTCATCCACACCACAGGTGGGGGGCTGACCCGGGCGGTGCTGGATCAGAAGCCGCTGCAGGTGGCAGACCTGGGAGAGGTCAGCGGGGAATTGGCGGAGGAGCTGGCCGGTGTGGAGAACGTCCGCGCCGCGCTCTTTATGCCCCTGGTCGGCCGGCAGCGCACCATTGGCGTCCTCATGGTGGGTCTGACGCAATACCACTGGTTTACCCCGCGCGAGGTCAGTCTCATTCATCTGATGGCAGGGCAGGCGGCGATCGCGCTGGAGAACACCGCCCTGACGACCGAGGTCGCTCAACGATTAGACCATATCTCCGAACTCAAGGCGTTTACCGATACGCTGGTCGACAACCTGCGGACCAGCATGATCGTGGTGGATTTGGCGGGACGCCTGACGTTGGCCAACCGGGCCGCACGGATCCTCTGCGCCACAAGTGGGGACTTGCAGGTGGGGATGCCGCTGCCCGAAGCGGTGGCCCGCATATGCCCCGTGTCTCGATCGCTGGCAGGAGAGACCGTGCCGGAGCACGATGTGGTCTGGGGCCAGGCCATCCTGGAGGTCGAGTCGGCGCCCCTGCACGACCGGCATGGGCACTTGATCGGCGCTGTCAGCCTGGCCAAGGACATGACCGGCGTTCGGCAGATGGAGCAGCAGGTCCGCCGGGTGGAGAAGCTCGCTGCCATGGGTGAGCTGGCGGCCGGGGCGGCACATGAAATTCGCAATCCGCTGACGTCGATTCGCGGGTTTATTCAGCTGGTCCAGGCGCGCGCTGCGAGGGGGCCGGAGGACGAGTTTTTTCAGATCGTGCTCGATGAGATCGACCGCATCGATCACATCATCCGCGACCTGCTGTTGCTAGCGCGGCCATCGGACCTGCAACGGGTGAATACGGCCCTGGACCACCTGATCGGTGAGGTGCTCCGCCTCCAGCAGAGCCAGTTCCGCCAGCAGCACATCCGGGTGGTGCAGGAGTTCGATCCGTCCGTCGGGACGGTCCCGATCGATCCGAAGATGTTCCGGCAGCTCCTGCTCAATCTCATTCTCAACGCCATCCAGGCCATGCCGGATGGTGGCACGCTCTGTCTGAGTCTTCGCCGCTCTGGTCCAGATACGATCGCCCTGGCGGTCTCCGATACTGGAGCGGGCATTTCGGACGAGAACTTTGGCCGGCTCTTTATCCCGTTCTTCACGACCAAGGAGACGGGGACGGGGTTGGGTCTGGCCCTCTGCTACGGCATCGTCCAGGCCCACGGCGGCCGGATCGATGTGCAGAGCCGAAAGGGCCAGGGCTCCACATTTACCGTCATCTTGCCTTCGCACGTGGGCCCTTCATAGGCGAAACCTGTGGAAAGACCTTATATATGTGTAATGTCAGGACTTGCGGGGCCTGAGGGTCGTGGCCTGTTCGGTAGGAAACCCCCCATCGGTGGCGAACTGTTTCAGAATCATGTCAAGCGACCGCACGGTCGCGGGGAGGCATCATGTCCATCGAACTGGGTCACTTGAATCCACCGCAGCGTGAAGCGGTGCTCCACGGCGGCGGGCCCCTGTTGATTTTGGCCGGCGCGGGATCAGGGAAGACCCGCGTGCTAACCCACCGCATCGCACATCTGGTGGACCAGGGCATCAGCCCCTGGCGGATCCTGGCGATCACCTTTACGAATAAGGCCGCGGCGGAGATGAAGGAGCGGCTTGGGGTCCTGGTTGGGGAGCAGGCGCATGACCTCTGGGTCAGCACCTTCCACTCGGCCTGCGTCCGCATGCTCCGGCGTGACATCGAACGCATGGGCTATGCCAAGAACTTCGTCATCCTCGATACCGCCGACCAGTTGTCGGTGATCAAGGACTGTATGAAGCAGTTCAACCTTTCCGACAAGCAGTTCCAACCGGGGGCGGTCCTGGGCACCATCTCCGGCGCCAAGAACGCCATGCTGGGGGTCAAGGAGTTCGCCGCACAGGCCCGGGACTACTACCAGCAGCAGGTGGCGCAAGTCTTCCGGCTCTACCAGGACCGGCTGAAGGCGAACAACGCCCTGGACTTCGACGACCTGCTGCTGCTGTGCGTCAAGCTGCTAGAGGCCTACCCGGACGTGCTGGAGCACTACCAGCAGAAGTTTGAACACATCCTGGTCGATGAGTATCAGGACACCAACGCGGTCCAGAATCGCTGGATCTTCCTGCTCGCCGCCCGCAAGCGCAACCTCTGCGTCGTGGGCGATGACGACCAGGGGGTCTATTCGTGGCGGGGGGCCGATATCCAGAACATCCTGGACTTCGAGGCGCAGTATCCGGACGCCCGGGTCATCAAACTCGAGCAGAACTATCGCTCCACGGGGACGATTCTGGAGGCAGCCTACCGGGTGATCCGCCATAACGTAGGGCGCAAGGAGAAGAAGCTCTGGACCGCCAGCGGGTCGGGCGACAAAATCGTCCGCTTCGTCGCCACCGACGACCGGGAGGAGAGCCAGTTTGTCGCCGAGGAGATCCAGCGGCTGGTCGCCGCCGGTCTGGGCGACGGGGGGCTGACCTACCAGGACTTTGCGGTGCTCTACCGGACGCACGCGCAGTCCGGATCGCTGGAGCAAGCGTTCGTGCAGAAGGAGATTCCCTACGGAATCCTTGGCGGCCTCAAGTTCTTCGAGCGCAAGGAAGTCAAGGATGTGCTCGCCTACCTCCGGCTGATCGCGAACCCTGCGGACACCATCGCTTTCCGGCGTGCCATCGGCGCGCCCAAGCGGGGTGTGGGACCGGCTTCGGTGGACAAGGTGGTCGATTACGCGGAGCAGTGGAATGTGCCCATCGCGGCGATTGCCCTGGATTGCAGTCTCGTACCCGGCCTGACGTCGGGGTATCGCACAAAGGTGGAGGCCTTCGCCACCGTCATCGAGGAATTGACGAATATGGGCGCTTACCTGCCCGTCGGTGAGCTGATTGAGCAGGTGGTGCTGAAGTCCGGGTACTTGGAGGAGCTGAAGGCCGATCCCTCCCTGGAGGGCGCTGGTCGGGTGGACAACGTCGAGAAGCTGGTCTCCATGGGGGCCGAGTTCGCCATGGAGAATGCCGAGGCGGAAGAGGGGCTCTCACCCTTGGACACCTTCCTGGCGTATGCCACGCTGATGACCGATGCCGACCAGGTGGAGGCCGGCCAGGATAAGGTGATCATGATGACCCTTCACTCGGCCAAGGGACTGGAGTTTCCGGTGGTCTTCATCGTCGGGATGGAGGAGGGGGTCTTCCCCCACAACCGTGCGCTGACCGATGAACGGCAGATGGAGGAGGAGCGGCGCCTTTGTTATGTGGGCATGACACGGGCGCGGCGGCGTCTCTTCGTGACCAACGCCCTGACCCGAACGATTTGGAACCAGCCAAGCGCCAACCCGCCTAGCCGGTTCTTGCAAGAGATTCCGGAGGAGTTGTGGGAGCAGGCACCCGGGCGGCGGCGGGCTTCGGAGCCGTCCTGGGGGTCTGGGGCCGGGACCGGCTGGTCCCGCAGCGAGGGGCGGCGCCGGAGTTTTGTGGATGATGATGCCACGCCGGCCATCGGGTCGGCGGGGTGGGGGCAGACGCGAGAGGCACAGCGGCTCCAGTCCCAGCGGGCGGCCGGTTTAGCGGGTCCGGGTTCGGCAGCGCCAACTCCGGCCACACCCAGCCTGGAGCCCGGGGACCGGGTGACGCATCCCAAGTTCGGCGAGGGCCTCGTGCGGGCGGTCAAGGGCGACACCATCACGGTCCAGTTCCCGGACGTGGGGCAGAAGCTCCTGGTGGCCGGATATGTGCAGAAGGTCGGGGGATGAGGAGCATGGCGGCCGTTGTCTCCATTCAGGTCGGAAAGCCTCGAAGGATAGACGGGGAGTGGGAGTCCGGGTTCATCAAGACACCGGTGGATGGACCAGTCTGGCTGGGAGTCACGAACCTGGACGGCGATGGACAGGCTGACCTCAAGCACCACGGCGGGCCGGATCAGGCGGTGCTGGTTTATGCGGCCGAGCATTACCCGACCTGGCGTGTAGAGTTGGGCCGGCCAGACCTGCCTTACGGTGCTTTTGCCGAGAACGTGACGGTCTCGGGTCTCACTGAGGCGAGAGTCTGCATCGGTGACGTTTACGCCCTCGGTGGTGCCAAGGTTCAGGTTACGCAGCCGCGAACCCCGTGCTGGAAGCTCTCCCGCCGGTGGGAGACCGAGGGGCTGACTGTCCAGGTGCAGCAGACCGGCCGGACCGGTTGGTACCTGCGGGTGCTGTCGGAAGGGTTCGTGGAGCCAGGTGCGGCCGTGGTGCTGCGCGAGCGGTCTTACCCGGACTGGACCGTGACCCGTGCTGCTCAGGTGATGCGTTCCTGCCGGGAAGACCCGGCGGCGGCCGCAGGGCTCCAGGCGGTTGGTCCCCTTTCGGAACGGTGGAAGACAACCCTGGCCAGAGTCTTAAAAAAAGTTTAAATCGATATCGAACATATTCACCTCCTGACACGTTTGAGAAGTTAGAAACGGTCAGGAGGTGTTTTCATGGAGAAGAGCGCGAACGATCGGCCCCTTCCGTTCACCGAGGCTGACTTGGTGGGTCCCGCAGACCGTCCCCGCCCCGACTGGGAGATTTCCATGGTGGAGTGGCAGACCTACGTGAATTCCACGGTCAAGGGACGGCTGGACGCCATGGACGGCACCGCGATCAAGGCGATTCAGTGTGCCGCGAAGCCTAAGGACGGCCTGATCTATGTGACGGCGTGCGATCCCTCCGCTCCCAAGGCTCATGTGGTCACCCCCATCGGCAATCACCGCACCGCTACGTTCAGCCTGTTCACGCCGCTGCTGCCATTTGGGTTCCCGCGGATTGGTGAGAAGTATCGGGTGGTCTTCAAGTGCTGGCCCGAGGACTACGGCAAGGTCAAGGTTCTCGTGATCCAGGTGAAGGGCTACCGGGTGGAGCGTCTGGAGAAGGAGTCTAAGAAAGCGCCGGCTGCGAACAAGGAGAACCCCATGGCGGAACTCGTAGCCGGTCCGGAGCAAACCAAGACACCAGTGACCAACGTTGAGAAGCCCAAGTCCACGGAGTCAGTGTCAGGCACCGAAAGGCCCAAGGCTGAGACAGCGGCGGCTGCGGAGAAGGCCCGGTCCGATTCTGCAGTGTCACAGCAGGTGCCCGATGCCGAGTCTCCGCAGGATGAACCGGCCCCGACCAACAGCCCAAAGGACCGGAACAGGCCTGAATGACTGGCGATGCGGTCCTGATGCGGTCCTGATGCGGTCCTGATGCGGTCCTGATGCGGTCCTGATGCAGTCCTGATGCAGTCCTGGTGCGGTCTCAACGTAACCCTGATGGCACCTCTACGGGGTCTTGCTACCGTCTGAATGCGTGTTATGCTCGCCCGAACTCGCCTACATACTGGTCAGACCGGCCTCCTGCTTGCAGGGGGCCGGTCCTTTTCATGCACAGTCTTGGTCCATGAAGGACTTCAGCTCAACCCGTGGAAGGGGAAAGATAGTCTGCATGCGCCCCAACCCGCTAGGAGTGAGGGTCCTTGCCTGCATTTGATCTGGCCCCTGTTGACCTGGGTGTGCTGAAGGGCCTGCGCCGCCTTCAGGCGCAGCAACTACACGGCCCGGTTCAGACCTTTGCCGAGGAGAAGATCACAGCCCGAGGGGCGCTGGCCCTGGGCCTTTTCACCCCCCAGGGCCTGCAGGGATACGCCTGCTTCAGCCCCGAGGAGCAGACGACCCGCACCCTGCTAGAGATCTATGTCGAGCCGGGGGGCCGCAACCATGCTGCAGACTTCCTGCGCCAGACCGTCGCCTGGGTTCCTCCCGCCACCTGGGAGTTTAGCAGTTACGATGGCTTCGCCCTCTCCCTGGCCTGGAACGCTCGATATGAGCTCAAGCGGGTTGGTGCTTATCTCTTCGCCTTCGATGGCGTTCCCGGCACGGGAATTGCGGGGTTCCAGTTTGCGCCGGCGTGCCTGGACGACCTTGAATGCATGCGGCCCATCCTTTCGGAGGACGGCTTCTACACCACAGACTGGGCCAAGCTGCCCTCCGAGGTGGACCGCGGTCAGTGGTACCTGCTTACGGCACCAGGTGGTGACCGCGTAGCCGTGGGCTACTACGACCCCATTGCCCGCACTCCCTGGTTCGCCGACGTGGGCATGGTCGTGACCCGGGCCTGGCGGCGCCGGGGGCTGGGTGCGGCCATCCTGCGCGAGCTTGCACGGGTCTGTCTGGAACACGAGGCCACACCTGTGGCCGTGTGCGATCGGGCCAATATCGCCTCGATGGGTGCCCTGGTCAAGGCCGGTTTCTACTGCGACGGCAGGGTTTGGAGTGTCAATCTGTAGTCCCAAGGTTGTGAATCGGTGGCAGCGGCAAAATAGCTGGGCATACCCGGTGCCCCGGAGTAGGGCTTGGTTGAGCAGGACCGGGACGAGGACAGCGCCGAATAATGCTCCCAGGCGCCAGCCATCGCAGACCAACAGAGGGGGATCCACCTTGAACCGGCAAGAGGCCGAGCGGCGCGTCGCTCAACTCTCCGAGGAAATCCGGCGGCATGAGTACGCCTACTATGTTCGCAACGCCCCTGTCATCTCCGACTACGACTTTGACCAGCTGATGCTGGAGCTCAAGCGCCTGGAGGCTGAGTTCCCCGACCTCCGGCGCCCCGAGTCCCCCTCCCAGCGGGTGGGTGGCACGGTCTCCGCCGATTTCGCGAAGGTCCCGCACAACCCGCCCATGCTCTCCCTGGACAATGCCTTCAGCGCCGAAGAACTGCGGGACTTTGATCGCCGCGCCCGCTCTTTCGTCGGCGACGAGTCGGTCGAGTACGTCTGCGAGCTGAAAATTGATGGCCTTTCCATCTCCCTGCGCTACGTTAACGGTCTCTTCGTGCAGGGCGCTACCCGTGGCGACGGTGAGACAGGCGAGGACGTGACCGAGAACCTGCGTACCATTGGGTCCATCCCGCTGCGGTTGGAACCTGTAAGCGGTATCATGCCAGCCCAAATAGTCGTGCGTGGCGAGATCTTTATGGCAAAGCATGTTCTGGAGGACCTCAACCGGGCCCTGACCGAGCAGGGCAAGCCGCTTCTGCAGAACCCGCGCAATGCAGCCAGCGGCGGGTTGCGCCAGAAGGATCCCCGCAAGACCCGGGCGCGCCGGCTGGATAGCTTCATTTATACCCTGGTGGAGGCGGAGGGCTTCACGATCACCACGCATGAGCAAAGCATGCAACTGATGGAACGCTTCCACTTCAAGGTCAATGACCAACGAATCATGGCGCGCTCCATCGACCAAGTGATCGCCTGGACCCAGGAGTGGCGGGAGAAGCGATACGACCTGCCCTACGAGATCGATGGTCTCGTGATCAAAGTCAACGACCTGGACCAGCGTGAGCGGATGGGCTTTACCTCCAAGTTCCCCCGATGGGCGATTGCCTACAAGTTTCCGGCGGAAGAGAAGGAGACAGTGGTCGAGGGCATCAGCCTCGAGGTCGGCCGGACGGGGGCGGTTACGCCTGCGGCGGACCTGCACCCGGTGCGGATCGCGGGCACCACGGTCAGACGAGCCACCTTGCACAACGAGGACAATATTCGCGCCAAGGACGTGCGGATCGGCGATACGGTGGTCGTACGGAAGGCCGGGGAGATCATCCCCGAGGTGGTGCGGGTCGTGCCCGAGAAGCGCCCGCCCGAGGCCATCCCGTGGGAGTTTCCGCCTTCCTGCCCCACGTGTGGTGCCGAACTGATCAGGGCCGAGGGCGAGGCCGCGGTCCGTTGCCCCAACAACTTGTGCCCGGCCCAGGAGTTCCGGGCCATTCTGCATTTCGCGTCGCGTGACGCCATGTTCATCGATGGACTGGGTGAGGCGCTGGTGCAGCTGTTTCTTGACGAGGAGCTAATCGCCGACGCTGCTGACCTCTACACCCTGCGGGAAAAGCAGTCGAATCTGATCGAAATCGATCGGCTTGGCGAGAAATCCGTCGATAATCTCCTGAACGCCATCGATGCAACGCGACAAAATCCGATCCACCGGTTGGTGTACGCTTTAGGCATCCGCCACGTGGGGGAGAAGGCGGCCCGGTCATTGGCCGATCAGTTCGGCTCCATGGAGGCCATCGAAAACGCCACGGTTGAGGAGCTTCAGGCCGTACCCGGCCTCGGTCCCAAAATCGCCGAGAGCGTGGTGGAATTCTTCCGAAGCCCCCGCGCACATGAACTTCTGGCGAAGCTACGTGCGGCCGGGGTCAACATGGTGGGTGAGCGCAAGACGGCGCCAACCGAAGGCCCCCTCACTGGCATGACCATCGTCGTGACCGGGACTCTGACCCGTTGGGGCCGCAAGGAGATCGAAGAACTGGTCGTGCGCCTGGGCGGTAAGTCCGCCGGCAGCGTCAGCAAGAAGACCGCCTTCGTCCTGGCAGGGGAGGCGGCTGGCTCCAAGTTGGACAGAGCCCGCGAACTGGGCGTTCCCATCCTTTCAGAGTCTGATTTCATCGATCGATACGGCCCCTTCTAGCCACGCTCACAGGCAAGACGCAGTACCACCCATCCCAGGGGGGCTGCGTCTTTTCGTTCCCTCTGAGTCGCCCCCTCGTCTTGCCCCCAGTCAGGGGCGGCGGCGCCCGGGCTCCACCTGACCTCGTCTTGTCCCCA
>DAHVXO010000185.1 GCA_027356675.1 Symbiobacteriaceae bacterium
GCCAGTCTCGGCGCCCTTGCCTGTCCCCACCATGACGTCGGTAGGGGTCGCGAGCCCCAGGGCGCACGGGGAGGCGATAACCAGCACCGCGATCCCGGCGTGAATCGCCGCCGCCCATTCGCCTGTGATGAAGCCCCAGGCCAGCAGCGTGACCACGGCGATCCCGACCACTATGGGAACGAAGATGCCGGAGATCTGGTCGGCGAGCTTCTGGATCGGGGCCTTGGAGCCCTGAGCATCCTCGACCATCTTGACAATCTGGGCGAGGGCCGTCTCCCTGCCAACCCGAGTCGCCTCCATCACCAGCGATCCATTCTTGTTGATGGTGGCACCGGTGACCTTATCGCCCGCCTTCTTATCGACGGGGAGCGACTCACCGGTCAGCATCGACTCATCCACGGCGGAGGTGCCGCTGCGGACCACGCCGTCGACGGGGATCTTCTCACCCGGTCGGACGATTAGCTCATCGCCCGCCACCACATCCTCGACCGCGATGTCCGTTTCCACACCACTGCGGATGACCCGCGCGGTCTTGGCCTGCAGGCTCAGGAGCTTCTTGATCGCCTCGGACGTCCGGCCCTTGGCAATCGCCTCGAAAGTCTTTCCCAGGAGGATCAGCGTGAGGATTGTCGTACTGGCTTCAAAGTAGTTCTCGCCACCAAGCCAGAACGTCAGCACCACGCTGTAGACATAGGCCGCCGTCGTGCCCAGGGCGACGAGCACATCCATGTTGGCCGAGCCCTGCGAGAGGTTCATATAAGCGCCCCGGTAGAATTTCGCCCCAACCACTACTTGGACCAAGGTGGCCAAGGTAAACTGGACCCACGGGTTGAAGAGTACGGCATTGCCAATATGCAGCGGCATCAAAATCATGTTGGCCAGTATCAGCGGTACCGTGCCAATCAGACTAAAGATGAAGAGCGCGATCATCTTCCGCATCTCGGTGCGGCGGCGGTCGGCATCAGCATCCTTGTTGTCGGCTGAGACCTTCGCACCATAGCCCAGGTTTGTGACGACCTTGATCAGCTCGTCCGGCGTCGTGCCGATGAACTCAACCACGGCCTTCTCCGTGGTCAGATTGACGCTGGCCAGGGTCACGCCCGGCATTTTGCCCAGCTTCTTCTCGATCGTGGTGGAGCAGGTGGCACAAGTCATTCCGCTGATGTCCAGGGTCACTTTCTCTTTGACCACACCGTATCCCAGGTCCTTGACCAGGTCCATGAGGACATCGGGAGTGGCGACTGCCGGATCGAAGATCACAGTAGCCTTCTCGGTCGTCAGGTTCACGTTAGCGTCCTGGACGCCCGGCGCCTTCGCCAGGCGCTTCTGGATGCGGGTGGAGCAGGCGGCGCAGGTCATGCCTGTGACGCCGAAATCGAGTTTGATGGGTTCGGTCGGCATGGTGGTAGCCTCCAGATCACGGGGTTGCGAATAATACCCATACGGGGTATGCCTATTACATGCATGATACTGCGCCCGCCAAGGTTCGTCAATAGACACACGCAGGTTTTCGCACAGGATGGAGTGGCAAGGATGAGTCGTTCCTTG
Source organism: Symbiobacteriaceae bacterium (assembly GCA_027356675.1). The sequence goes on from DAHVXO010000185.1 coordinate 1,549, forward strand.
AAGCTGATCGCCGTATTGGCGTCGCTGAGCACCTATCTGGTGCTGCTCATGGGCGCCCTGGTGACCAACACCGGTTCCGGCAAGGGTTGTGGGGCAACCTGGCCGCTCTGCAATGGAAGCTTTCTGCCCGCGTTTGACTACAAGACGATCATCGAGTACAGCCACCGGGCCGTGACCGGCGCGGCGGGCATCCTGGTAGTCGTCCTCGCCGTTTGGGCCTGGCTGGCCCTCCGGCAGAACCGCACAGTGAAGTGGCTGGCCGCGGCAGCCCTCGTGACCCTGGTGCTCCAGAGCTTTCTCGGTGCTGCGGCGGCGCTCTGGACTCAGCCCAAGGCCGTGTTGGCGCTCCACTTCGGGATTTCGCTGATCTGCTTTGGGGCGGTACTGCTCCTCGCCGTCCTGGTCTTCCAGGCCGACCGGCCCCAGCCGACCGCCCCGGCGGATCCGTTCTTGCAACGCTGGGTCTGGCAGGTCACCATCTACAGCTATGTTGTGGTCTACCTGGGCGCCTACGTGCGCCACATCGGTGCGAGCTTCGCCTGCATGGGCTGGCCACTGTGCAACGGATACGTGTTCCCGCCCTTGGACGCCGCCGTGGGGGCCAGTTTCATCCACCGAGTGGCGGCGGCCCTGCTGGCCGTCCTGGTCCTGCGCATGGCGCTGATGGCCCACCGCTCCGCGGCCCAGCGACCTGACCTGGCCCGGGCCGCCTACGCAGCGCTGGCGCTGATTCTGGCGCAATCGGCCAGCGGCGCCCTCTTCCCCCTAGGATACCTCAACATCGCCACTCAGATGCTCCATAGTGCGATCATCACAGCCTACTGGGGTGTGTTGGCCTACATGAACCTGCAGATGATGGCTCCAACAGCCGAACCCGCCCCGGCAAATCCAGCGGTCTCCCGCTAAGCAACGGAGCCGCTACCCCGATCGGGTAGCGGCTCTTCGCCTTCTTGCCGGGATTGCGCGGATTGGATCCTACCCGCCTCGACGCAAGCTCGCCATAATCACATCCCAGCGCGCCAGGAGCACACCAACCATCACCAAGGCCACGCCCAACCATTGCCAACCCAGCCACCGCTCACCCAGGAAAACCCAGGCCGCGAGGGCGGTGATTACCGGGGCGAGGTTGTTGAACATGGAGGCGCGAGTGCTGCCCATCCGATGAATGACCCAAACATACATGCCGTACGCGGCAGCGTTCGAGAATAAGGCGGCGAAGAGCAGGCCTCCCCACGAGACCCGCGAGATCTGGCTGAAGTCCTGGTGCACCAGCTGAGGCAGCCCCAGTAAGAACACCGCCACCGACGCCACCCCCATCGCATAGGCGGTAACTTTCAGCGGCGAGGCCTGCCGGGCGAGCGGACCCGAAAAGACGGTATACCCGGCCCATACCGTGGCCGCGCCCAGTAAGAGCAGGTCCCCTGTCCGGAACCCGCCAAACCCATGGCCACCCAGCAGCGTCACCATCAGAATTCCCCCGAATGATACGATCGCTCCCAACCAGAGGCGGGGTGTTGAGCGATCCAATCCGGTAACCGATCCGATCAGCGCCGCCAGAATCGGAAGCACCGCTGAGATGGCGCCAGCGTTGCTCGCCGTCGTCAGGTTGAGGCCATTCGTGAAGAGCACCTGGTTCACAGCATTGCCCATGAGCCCCAAGGCTGCAACCCGCGCAAACAGGTTCCAGGGCAGCCGCCAGTCCTTCTCTATCACCAGCATCAATGTCACCATGGCCAGAGCGCCGATTGGAAACCGGATGCTATTGAAGGCCAGCGGGGAGACCCATCCCTGCAGTGCCGCCTTCATGATGACGTTATTCAAGCCCCAGATGACGACGACTAAGACCATGACCCCATCGGCCGCCCAGCGGCCTTTCTGGGCCCCTCCCGTCGTCAGGGACGGTTTGCTGACTGCCACGATCGTTGCTGCCTCCCTATTTCCTCTGGACCCACTCTAACACCGTTCATTTGCGCTGCAAAGCCCGCATAGGAAA
>DAHVXO010000198.1 GCA_027356675.1 Symbiobacteriaceae bacterium
CGTGGGTCGCTGCGCCACCGTACCACACTGCCACGCTTTATGGATGCCTTCTCGGGCGTTTATCAGGCGTACCGTGAGGAACCGAACCTGCGGTTTCACATCTTCGCCGGATCGTGTGTTGCTCTGGCGGGGTACGCCGTGGGTTTCGCCCCCTGGGAGGTCGCGTATCTGGCCGCCACCATCGTCGGCGTATTGCTGGCCGAGATGGTGAACACGGCCGTGGAGCGGACGGTGGACCTGGCGGCGGCGGGGCGCCGGCACCGCCTGGCGGCGCAGGCCAAGGAAGTGGCCGCAGGGGTGGTGCTGCTGGCGGCGCTGCATGCGGCGTTTGCGGCGGTGTTGCTCTTTGTGGTGCAGCGTGGGTTTGTGGCCACTGTCTCCGCTGTGGTGGCGATGAGCCTGCGTTCGCCGTTGCTGTTGGTCATTCCGGTCGTCACAGGCGTTATGGGACTAATCGCAGGTGGGAAGCGGCAGTAGATTTTGCAGAGGAGAACCGGGTATGGCCGCAGTGTTGACGAAGCTATGGCGCAACGTACGCATTTGGTTCCTGGCCGGCATCGTGGTGCTGTTGCCGGTCTGGCTGACGCTATTCGCAATTATCTGGGTCTTCGACCATATCGACACCGCCATCGTCGCACCCTTTCACAAGTACCTGGGGGTGACGCTGCCGGGGTTGGGCATTTTGACCGCCGTGGTGCTGACGGTGCTGGCTGGTTGGCTGACGACCGTCATCTTGGGCCAGCAGATGATCAAGCATGGCGAGAAGTTCATGATGCGCATCCCGATCGTCCGGGCGATCTATGGCGCCGTCAAGCAGGTCACCGACACGCTGATCGGGGCGAATCAGAGTGCCTTCACCCGTGTGGTGTTGGCGGAGTTTCCCCGGGTGGGAGTCTATTCGCTGGGGTTCGTTGCGGGCGAGTTGCCCGGTACGGACCTGGTGCGGGTCTGGCTGCCACCGGGGCCAAGCCCTACGGCCGGCCCGGTGGCGATGATCCCCGTGGACCAGTTGGTCTTCCTGCCGATGAGCGTGGAGGATGGGCTCAAGTTTATCGTCTCCGCCGGGGTGCTGACACCGAAGGATGTGGACGTCACGGCCATCGCCGAGGCGGAGACGGAGCTGCGGGTGCGACGCCGGGGGCGGGTTTAGGGGTAGCGTGTCGGAGGTGAGGACCCTGGAGGATCAAGCTTTGATTTTACTGGCCCGGGCAGCGCGGGAGCGGGCCTACGTGCCCTACTCGCACTTTCCCGTGGGCGCCGCCCTGATCGCAGCAGATGGGTCGATTTACACCGGGTGTAACGTCGAGAACGCTTCCTACGGGCTGGCCAACTGCGCAGAGCGGACCGCCCTTTTCAAGATGGTGAGCGATGGACAGCAGCGCTTCACCGCCATCGCCGTGATCGCTGATACCGATGGTCCCTGCAGTCCGTGCGGCGCATGCCGCCAGGTAATGAGCGAGTTCGGGCCGCAGGCCCGGGTAATCCTTACGAACCTGAAGGGCGATGTGCAGGTCACCAGCGTCCGGGAACTGCTACCGGGCGCGTTCACGCCGACCGACTTGCCGCCGAAGGGGTAGAGGGATGACTGAGCGTTTTGTCTCCGGGTTCTGTACGATCGTGGGGCGCCCCAGTGTCGGGAAGTCCACCTTGCTGAATGCGTTTCTTGAGGCCAAGCTGGCCATTATCTCCGACAAGCCTCAGACCACGCGCAACCGGATCCTGGGAGTCTACAACCGCCCGGGTGCGCAGGTGATCTTCATGGACACGCCCGGGATTCATAAGCCCCATCACAAGCTGGGGGAGTACATGAACAAAGCGGCGACTTCCACGCTGCCTGAGGTGGATGTGGTCCTGTTCGTGGTCGACGGGTCGTCCCGGCACCCTGGCGACGGGGATCGCTTCGTGGCGGAGGCCGTGGCGCGGTCGGGGAAGCCCACCCTGCTGGTGGTCAATAAGATGGACCGGGTGGGGCGCGAAGATTGGTACGCGGTGTTGGATAACTACAAGGCGCTCGGGACGCCGGCGGGGCGGGTGGCGCCTGAGGACGCGGGTGCCCCCGGAGACGCCGCCGACAGGTCCCGGCGGGACCGGGGCGAGCCGAAGACGATCGAGTGGCTCGACATCGTGCCGGTCTCGGCCATGGGGAACAAGAATGTGGACCAGTTGCTGGATCTGGTCCTGGCGCGGATGCCAGAGGGACCGCAATACTATCCGGAAGACATGGTCACAGATCAGCCCGAGCGATTCATTATCAGCGAGTTCATTCGTGAGAAGATCCTGCAGTTGACGCGCGACGAGATCCCCCACTCCATCGCCGTTGAGGTGGAGGAGTTGAAGCGCCGCGATAATGGGATGGTCTACGTGGCGGCCGCGATCCTGGTGGAGCGGGACAGCCAGAAGGGGATCATCATCGGGGCGAAGGGCGCGATGCTCAAGGATGTCGGCGCCAAGGCCCGGGTGGATATCGAGGAGCTCCTGGGGTCGCAGATTTACCTGGAGCTGTTCGTCAAGGTCCGAGAGGACTGGCGCAACAAGCCTACGATGCTGCGAGACCTGGGGTACCGGGGGGAGTGAGCACCGATGCCGTACATACCTGTCGCCGGGACGCACATCTATTATGCAGAGTCAGGGTCTCCCGGCGGGAGACCCCTTCTGTTGCTCCACGCTGCCCTGCAGTCGGCGGAGGCCACTGAGCCCCTGGTTTCGCTGGTGGGGCCATTCGGGTATCGCATGGTCTCGCCCGACCAGCGGGGCCACGGGCGGTCGGCCAACCCCGATCAGGGGTTTACCATCGCCCGGTTGGCGGATGACATGGTAGCGCTGATGGTGGCGCTGGGGCTGGAGCAGCCGGTGGTGGCAGGGTTCAGCCTGGGCGGGACCGTGGCGGTTGAGTTGGCCCGGCGCGGGCTGGTCTCGGGTCTGGTGGTACTGGCGGGTCGGATTCGGGCGGCGGGGGTGGGGGACGGGGCTGAGGGGCGGGCGAACGCCTTCGACCCGGCCGGCATTCGCCGCCGGTCACCGCTCTGGGCGGAGCACCTGGCGGAGGTTCACGTGCAGACCCCCTGGGAACAGCTGGCCGTGCAGTTGGGCGAACTGTTTGCCGGCTGGCCCGGGTTCAGCGCCGCCGACCTGGCGGGGATTGCCTGCCCGACCCTGGTGGCCCAGGGCGACCAGGATGAGATGGTACCCGTTGTGCAGGCCAGGGAACTCGCCGGTGCGATACCGGGCGCACAACTCTACATTGCACCCCGGGGCAAGCACCCGGAGTTGCTGTATCGGTCGGATGTCCAGCGGATTATAGGGGCTTTCCTCGGCCCCGAGGGACCGATCTTGTGATATAATGAGAACGAAGGTCCTCCGGTGACGCGTCACACGCTAGCGGGGGACCATTCGTGTTGGCGCTCGAAATCGGGTCCAAACGGCATCATGTCGTCGAAATAGGTGAAAAAGGGGTGGTTAGGCGTGGACGCCGGCCCAAGTCACAGTCTCTTTGAGCACGGCTTAAAATGGATCCACTGGATCCCTGCCGGGGGTCTGTCCCAGCCGCAGCCTGCCACCTCCCCCCTCGGAATCCGCCCATAGCGAGGTGACCCGCTCGGTCTCACAGGCCTCCGTACTACGGAGGTGAGGCCCATGGACCACGATCTCATCGCGATTAGCGAACAAGCACTGGCCCTGCTGGAGCAGAACCGGCAGGACGAATTGAAGCAACTTCTCCAGACCCTGCACCCCGCCGATCTCGCAGAGGTCCTTGAAGAACTGGAAGACGAGCAGCAGACGCTGATTTTGCGCCTGCTCTCCGATGAGGCGGCGGCGGATACCCTCTCCGAGATGGAGGCCGAGGATCAGGTTTCGATCCTCGAATCCCTGGGCGACGAGCGTGCCGGCGACATCCTCGAAGAGATGTCCGACGACGATGTCGCTGACCTCGTAGGCGAACTCTCGCCGGAGCAGGCCGCGGACCTGCTGAACCTGATGGACGCCGAAGGGTCGGCGGATGTCCGCGAGCTGCTGGAGTTCGGTCCCCAGACTGCCGGCGGCATCATGACCACAGAGTACGTTGCCCTGGGCGCCGACCTGACCGCCCAGATGGCGATCGATGAGATGCGCCGCTTGGCCCCTGGGGCGGAGACGGCGTACTATGTGTACGTAGTGAACGAGCACGAGAAGCTGCTCGGAGTCCTGTCCCTACGGGACCTGATCGTCTCACCACCGGAGCGTCCCATCCGCGAGATCATGCGGCGCTCCGTGCAGACGGTGCAGGTAGACGAGGACCAAGAAGAGGTTGCCCGCGTCGTCAAGAAGTACAACCTGCTGGCGGTCCCTGTCGTGGACCATTACAACGTGCTCCGCGGCATCGTCACCGTCGACGACGTCATCGACGTCCTTGAAGACGAGGCAACGGAGGATATCTACCGGGCCGCCGGCGTGGGCGGCGAGGCGGCGCAGGACTTGGCCGACGGGATCTGGCCGGCGATCAGGGCTCGGTTGCCCTGGCTGGTCAGCCTGCTATTCCTGGAGATGGTCTCCGGCCTGGTGATTGACCACTTCAGCGGGATCATCACAACGTTTGCTGTGCTCTCCATCTTTATTACGACGATGTCCGGCGAGGCCGGCAACGCCGCCACCCAGAGCCTGACCGTCGTGGTCCGCGGCCTTGCCACGGGGGAGATCGACCGGAGCCAAATCTGGGCCATCGTGTGGCGGGAACTGCGCGTTGGCGTGGTGATCGGTGCGGCGTGCGGCGTGGTGCTGGCCGTGAGTGCGGCTATGTGGCAACGGTCTGTCTGGATCGGGTTGATCGCCGGTTCGTCCATCTTCTTCAACATGATCATCGCCAAGGCCGCCGGCGCCTTCTTCCCGGTGATCATAGACCGGTTCGGCATCGACCCGGCCGTGGCATCCGGCCCTCTGATCACCACGGTGACGGATTCCACTAGCATGCTGATCTACTTTGGCATCGCTTCGGTCGTCCTGCAGTACGTCGCTCTCTAGGCCTGCTTGCGCCGCACCCATGGTGGTGCGGCCTTTGCTTATCGCCACAAGATCACCACATCTGCTCCACTGACATTGCAGGCGTGGGCTTGTAGAATGGGACTTGGGGGGTATCGACATGCCAGGAGAACGAATTCTCGTCGCCGATGATGATGCCGGTATGCTGCAGATGATTTCCCAGTACCTCGCCAGTGAGGGGTACCGTGTGGTCACGGCGTCTGACGGGCCGGCGGCCCTGGCTGCGGCCCGCACCGAGCAGATTGAGCTTGCGGTTCTGGACTGGATGATGCCTGGCATGAGCGGCCTGGATGTTTGCCGGGCACTCCGGCGGGACGGTTCCCGGCTCCCGGTGATCATGCTGACGGCTCGGTCGGAGGAGCCGGATAAATTGCTGGGTCTGGAACTGGGTGCCGACGATTACATCACCAAGCCTTTCAGTCTGCGTGAAGTGACGGCTCGGGTGCGGGCCGTGCTCCGGCGCGCCGTGCCCGACTCCCCGGAGGCGGATGTGGCCCGATTCGGCGAAGTCACCATCGACTTCCCCGGCGTCAACGTGGAGCGGGCGGGTCAGGCCATCAGCCTGACGGCGACCGAGTACAAGCTGTTGACCGTGCTGGCCCGGACGCCCGGGCGGGTCTACTCCCGGTTGCAGCTGATGGAGGCCGCACTGGGGGAGTATTACGAGGGATACGACCGGACGATCGACAGCCACATCAGCCATTTGCGGCGCAAGCTTGGGAACGAGATGATCCAGACGGTCCACGGAATTGGCTATAAGCTGGTGCCGCCCGGTTCGGGGAGGTGAGCCGCATGACGCTTCGCAAGCGCATCTCCCGGGCCTTCTTGCTGGTGGCCGTGGCCATTTTGGCCCTCGTGATGCTGGCTCTGAATGTGGGGGTCTGGTACCGCGAGAACCACCTGCCCGGGGGGCGCTCGACGATGGGCTACGGCTACCAGGGCGGGCGCACGTCCGGGTCGGGGCCGGGGATCGGGCCTGGGATCGGGCCTGGGTCAGGTATTCCAGGTAGTGGCACAGCCACCCCGTACCGCCTGACTTTGGAGGCAAGCTTCCTGGCGGGACTGTTGGGAATTGTTGTTGCAGTAGGCGTCAGTCTCGTGGTGGCTGAGCGGGTTACCCGCCCGCTGCGGCGTCTGGCCGATTCCGCCCGCACGGCCCGCCCCGGGTCGGGGGCCTTCCCAGTCCAGCCCGAGGACGATGCCGAGATCCGGGACCTCTCCGAGGCGTTAACCCGCATGACCGAGCGACTCCACGCGGAGGATGCCGCAAGGCGAAATCTGTTTGCCGACGTGGCGCACGAACTCCGCCATCCCGTGACCCTGATTCGCGGCAAGCTGGAAATGATCCAGGACGGCGTCGTCCCGATGACCCCTGAGAGCATCTCAGGGCTGGAGGACGAGGTCATTCGGCTCGGACGCCTGCTCGGCGACCTGCAGGACCTGAGCCTGGCTGAGGTGGGCGTGCTCTCGCTCAAGCTCCAACCCATGTCGTTGCAGGCCCAGCTGGAGATGGTGCGGGAGAACTTCGAGCCTGTGGCGGCCGGTAAGTCGATTACGCTGGCTTTTGATGTGATGCCGCTGCCTGTCACAATGGCCGACCCGGACCGGGTCCGGCAGATCCTCGCCAACCTGCTGAGTAACGCAATTCGCCACACGCCGGAGGGCGGGAGCATTCGGATCGCTGCGGCCACGACCGGCGAGCGGATGGAGGTCACCGTGACGGACTCGGGACCCGGTTTGGCGTCGGAAGACCTGCCGCATATCTTCGATCGCTTCTATCGAGCGGACAAGTCTCGCACCCGGGCTACAGGCGGGGCCGGACTGGGACTCCCGATCGCACTGAGCCTCGCCCGGCTCCACGGCGGGGACATCGCTGCCGGAAACAGCG
>DAHVXO010000249.1 GCA_027356675.1 Symbiobacteriaceae bacterium
GTCCGGGCCATTTTGCAGGAATATACCTTCACGGAGCTGGAGGCCGACCATGGCCTGCGGGCGCGCCTCGCCCGGGAAGAGGCTGAGCAGGGGCCCGGGTACCTGCACCGTCGCCTGCGGGATGTGGACCCTGAGGCGGCCGAGCGCCTGCACCCGGGCGACCTGCGGCGGTTGGTCCGAGCGCTGGAGGTCTTCGAACGCACGGGCGTTCCGATCTCCCGGACCCAGACGGCGGCCCAGGGCGAGGCCCGCTACGACGATCTCTTCATCGGGCTGACCATGGACCGTGAACTGCTCTACCACCGCATCGACGCCCGGGTGGAGCAGATGCTGCGGAGTGGGCTGGTGACGGAGGTGCAGGGGCTGCTGCGCCGGTACTCGGCCAACCTGCCACCCATGCAGGCTATCGGATACCGGGAGATTGCGTTGTACTTGCGGGGGCTCCTCAGTTGGCCCGAGGCGGCCGGGCTGATCAAGCGCAACACCCGCCGGTTCGCCAAACGGCAGTTTACCTGGTTCCGCAAGGACAGCCGGATTCACTGGATCGACGTCACCCGGATCGAACCAGCCACTGTTGTGGAAGAAATTGTTAGACTCGCGGAAGGAAAATGGTCCCGCATTGTCGAACCAAACAATTCTTAGACCGTATGAAGCGGGTCAGAGCGGGGGGCGTTCAGGTGCCAAAGGTACAGATCAACCTGCAGGATAGTTTTCTGAATCAGGTGCGCAAGGAATCAATTCCCGTGACTGTCTATCTCGTGAATGGATATCAGCTGAAGGGCCATATCAAGGGCTTTGACAACTTTACCGTGGTGCTGGAGAACGACGGGAAACAGCAGTTGGTGTACAAGCATGCCCTTTCCACCATCACACCCATGCGCAGTGTTAACCTGAACCTCGCGGTGGCCTTGCGCGAGGAGGAACCGGAGTCGTGAATCACCCTGCCTGACCCTGGCAATCGTGCCACTCCACCCCGTCACCGCATATGCGCGGTGACGGGGTCTTCCTTTGGGTCTCGGTCGTGCGCGCGTACAGGCCATGGGCAGCGTATGCTTGCGGTGAGGTGGCACGCGATGGCACTGAAGGCGAATCGGCCCGAACGCCTGGGAGAGATCAGCGCTCTGCTGCGGCAGGGCGCACTCAGTCCTCGGGAAGCGCTGCGCCTCGCTGTGGATCTGCGGCGGCGGAAGGCAACCGGCGCGGCCCGTGCGCCATCGCCTGCCGAACTGGAAGCGCAGCGCCAGGCCCGAACCGAATCCATCTTAAGGGAAATGGATGGGCTCGTCGGTCTGGCGGGGGTCAAACAGCACGTCCGGGAGGTCCAGGCCTTCTGCGATATTCAACTGCGGCGGTCGGAACAGGGGCTCGCCCGGGAGGCCACCGTCCTGCATATGGTCTTTACCGGCAACCCCGGGACGGGAAAGACCACGGTTGCACGCCTACTGGGCCGTCTCTTCAAAGAGACGGGCGTCCTGCCACGCGGCCACATGGTCGAAGTGGAACGGGCCGACCTGGTGGGCGAGTACATCGGGCACACGGCGCAAAGGACCCGGGATGTGATCCGGCAGGCCATCGGGGGCGTGCTGTTTATCGACGAGGCCTATTCCCTGGCCCGGGGCGGGGAGAAGGACTTCGGTAAGGAGTCCATCGACTGCCTGGTGCGGGCGATGGAGGAGCACCGGGCCGACCTGCTCCTGATCCTTGCGGGCTACCCGCTTGAGATGGAGTGGTTTCTGGTCCAGAATCCGGGGCTCCGCTCCCGCTTCCCCACCGTGATTCCGTTTCCGGACTACTCACCCGCTGAGCTGCTGGCCATCGGTGAGGGCATGTGGCGTGAGCGCCAATACGAACTGGATGCCGAGGCCAGGGCCTACCTGCGGGCCCTCATGCGGGACCCAGACTGGTTCGCCGGTACTGAGGGCAACGCCCGAGCCATGCGCAACCTGGTGGAGCGGTCCCTGCGCTGTCAGGCGCTGCGGCTGGTCGGCCGGTCCGACCTGAACCGGTCGGACCTGATGACCATCACACGGGGGGACCTGGTGCGCAGCAGCGCCCTTGGTTGACTTCCCACCCCGAATTCACTAGAATGAAAGCGATCTGTATCGGAGAGGGGATTGTGCCGTGATCAAGCGCATCAGCGGATTCCACACGCCGCATACACCCTCTCAGGTCAGCCGCCGGTAGCACCACCATTGTGGTGAAAAGGCCGCGGCCCTGCTTGGGGCTGCGGCCTTATTATGTGTATGGAGGCGCAGTCCGCAGGGACCTGAGGGGAGGGGCAGGAGTACGCCTGCCCTGCAGGGAACCGGATGAACCGAAGGACTGGAGGAATCGCCTTGATGCAACCGTCTGGTAAAGGCCCCCAGCGTGCCCTGTTGGTGGCTCTGGAGCGTCCTGAGAAGCATGCCGATGGGTGGATGGCCGGGGAGTCGCTGGAGGAGCTGGAGCGGTTGGTCGACACCGCCGGCGCTACGGTGGTGGGTCGGCAGATCCAGCCACGGAAAACGCCAGATGTCGCGACCTTTGTCGGCAGCGGCAAGGCCCAGGAGATTGAGGAACTGCGCCGCCACCTGGAGTTCGACCTGGTGGTCTTTGACACCGAACTGAGGCCGGTGCAGCTGCGTAACCTGGAGAAGATCATTGGATGCCAGGTCGTCGACCGGACAACGGTGATTCTGGACATTTTCGCACAGCGTGCGCGCACGCGGGAGGCACGGCTGCAAGTCGAGCTGGCGCAGCTGAACTTCCGGCTCCCCCGCCTGACGGGCAAGGGCGTGGAGCTCTCCCGGCTGGGTGGCGGCATCGGCACGCGCGGGCCTGGTGAGACCAAGCTTGAGGTCGACCGGCGGCGGATCCATGAGCGGGTCAGCGCCCTCAAGCAGGATCTGGAGGAGATCAAGGCACACCGGTCCCGGCTCCGGACCGAGCGGACGGAGAACGCCGTGCCCGTAGTGGCCCTGACGGGTTACACCAACGCGGGCAAGTCCACGCTGCACCGGGCCCTGTCCGGCTCGGACGTGCTGGCCGAAGACCGGCTCTTCGCCACGCTGGATTCCACCACCCGGCGGGTTGAACCGGCCGAGGGCGAGCCATACTTGCTGGTGGATACCGTCGGGTTCATTCACAAGCTACCGACCTTCCTGGTGGCGGCCTTTCGCTCCACCCTCGAAGAGGTGACGGAGGCGGATTTGCTCCTGCACGTAGTGGATGCGTCCCATCCCAAGCGGATCGAGCAGATGCAGACCGTGCACGACGTCCTGGCCGAGCTGAAGGCGGATCAGAAGCCGACTATGGTCGTGTATAACAAGGCGGACCTGGCGGAGCCCGGGGAGTTGGAGCACATGCTCCTGCATACCCCAGACTCCGTGGCGGTGGCCGCGGCCCGGGGCGACAACCTGGACGGGTTGCAGCGGGCCATCCACGAGGCACTTTCCTCCCGCCGGGAGACTGTCGAGATCCTGATCCCGTACGCGAAAGCCGCCTGGACAGCCTGGGTGCACGAGCGCGGCCGGGTGCTCACAGAGGAACACCGGCCGGACGGGACTTATCTAAAGGTCGAGCTTGAGAAGAGCATGGCAAATCGCCTGCGGGCAGCCCTCACAACAACGTCTACATCGATTTGAGGTGGCATGCGTGACTCTTTGGGACAAGCTGCTTGGCGAGGCGCCCGACCGCCTGAAGGAAGCCACTGTGCGGGCCATGGAACAGGTCCGGCCCCAGTGGCAGTTGGTGGGCGAACGGGTCCTCGTCAATCAGGTCAAGGTGCTGCAAGCCTTCCAATCCGCAGGCGTGGCGGATATCCACTTCGCCGGCTCCACCGGGTATGGCTATAGCGATATCGGTCGGGAGAAGGTCGAAGAGGTCTTCGCCCGGACCTTTCGCACCGAGGCCGCCCTGGTTCGGGCGCAAATCGTCTCCGGCACGCATGCCATCGCCTGCGGCCTGTTCGGCGCCCTGCGGCCGGGAGCTCGCCTCATCGCAGCGGCGGGAGAGCCGTATGATACCCTGCGCCAGGTGATTGCCGGGGCTCCCGGCAGTCTGGTGGACTGGGGTGTTGACTATGCACAATTGGCGTTGCTCCCCGATGGCACCGTCGATCTGTCTGCCTTGGCCCAGAGCGTCGCGACTGCAGGGGCGGGAGTGGTGTTTATCCAGCGCTCCCGGGGCTACTCACTGCGACCATCGCTGACGGTGGCGGAGATCGGGCGCATCATCGCCATCTGCAAGGCTGCCAATCCGCAGGTGACGTGCCTGGTAGACAACTGCTACGGCGAGTTCGTGGAGGAGCAGGAGCCCTCGGAAGTGGGCGCGGATCTGATCTGCGGATCGCTGATCAAGAACCCCGGTGGGGGCATCGCTCCCACGGGCGGTTACGTGGCCGGACGCCGGGAACTGGTGGAGCGAGCGGCTGCGCGGCTGGTGGCGCCGGGAATTGGCACGGAGGTAGGGCCGAATCTCGGGGTCAACCGTTTGTTCATGCAGGGGTTCTTCCTGGCACCGCATGTCACCGGTGAGGCGCTCAAGGGTGCGCAGTTCACGGCGGCGCTCTTCGCGGCGCTGGGGTATCGGGTGCGACCGGCCTTCGATGCCGAGCGAACGGACCTGGTGCAGGCTGTGGAACTTGGCAGCGCCGCGGGGCTGATCGCCTTCTGCGAGGCTGTGCAGCGCTCCGGTCCGGTTGACGCCCACGTGCGTCCGGAGCCCTGGGCTATGCCCGGGTACACGGATCCGGTCATCATGGCCGCCGGCACGTTCGTGCAAGGGTCGAGTATTGAGCTGTCTGCGGACGGTCCCATGCGTCCCCCTTACACTGCTTACTTCCAGGGCGGGCTCACGGTGGAGCACGTGATCTGGGCGGCGGTGAACGCTGCGCGTGAGCTCCTGGTGCGAGGGATCTTGCCGACGGCCTGATTTCGCTGCACCTGGCAGGGAAACGTTGCCGGCCAACGTACATATAGGAGAGGGATGCCTGGTTGGCCAGTCAATTTCCTTGTGGCGGTCTCGCTCGTGGTCGCGTTTGAATTGAAGGTCATCTTGAATTGAAGGTCATCTTTTAGGGGGATTGGGTACATGTCCAACCGTCCAAAGACCAAGGAAGAAGTGGTCGAGCGGGTACGCGAATTGGATGTCCGCTTCGTGCGCATGCAGTTCACGGACATCCTCGGGATCACCAAGAATATGGACATCCCGGTCGAACAGCTCCAGAAGGCCCTGGACGGCCAGTTGCTCTTTGATGGGGCCTCCATCGAAGGATTCGTGCGCATCGAAGAGTCGGACATGCTGCTCAAGCCTGACCCTCAGACCTTCGCGGTCTTTCCGTGGCAGGAGCAGGGCGAGGGTGCCACCGCCCGTCTGATTTGCGACATTTACAACGCCGACGGGACGCCGTTCGAGGGCGACCCGCGCGGGACGCTGAAGCGCATCACCGCTGAGGCGCAGGCGCTAGGCTATTCGATGATGGTCGGTCCCGAGCCGGAGTTCTTCCTGTTCCAGCGCGAGGCCGACGGCAAACCGACCACCAAGACGATCGACCAGGCCTCATACTTCGACCTCGGCCCCGTGGACCGGGGCGAGGAATGCCGGCGGGACTGCGTCCTGGCCCTTCAGAAGATGGGCTTTGAGATCGAAGCCTCGCACCACGAGGTGGCGCCCGGACAGCATGAGATCGACTTCAAGTATGCGGATGCCGTGCAGACCGCGGACAACGTGGCGACCTTCCGGTTCGTGGTGCGGACCATTGCGCTGCAGCATGGCCTGCACGCCTCGTTCATGCCCAAACCAATCATGGGTGTCAACGGGTCCGGCATGCACCTGCATCAGTCCCTGTTCAAAGACGGCAAGAACGCCTTCTATGACCCGTCTGCCAAGGGCGGGCTGTCTGCGACTTGCATGCAGTTCATCGCCGGTATGCTGACGCACGCCCGGGCGTTTACGGCAGTCTGCAACCCGCTGGTGAACTCCTACAAGCGGATTGTTCCCGGTTATGAGGCGCCGGTCTACCTGGCCTGGTCGGAGCGGAACCGGTCCCCATTGATCCGCATCCCCGCCCGACGGGGGAACTCCACTCGCATCGAGCTGCGCAGTCCCGATCCGTCGTGTAATCCGTACCTGGCGCTGGCAGTGACGCTGGCATCTGGTCTGGACGGCATCAAGCGAGGTATGACGGCGCCTGAGCCGGTCAACCGCAACATCTATACCATGAGTCCGGAGGAGCGCCATGCCGAAGGGATCTTGAACCTGCCCGGTAACCTCCGCGAAGCGCTGCGAGCCCTCGAGGACGACGATGTGGTCCAGGATGCCCTGGGGCCCCACATCTACGCCGCCTTCATGGAGGCCAAGCAGATCGAGTGGGACATCTACCGCACCCAGGTCCACCAGTGGGAGTTGGACCAGTACCTGTCCATCTTTTAGCCGATCGCACAACAGCGGCCGTGCTTCCCCCGATCAACTGAAAAAAGTCGTAGGCCCTGCGCGAGGAGAATCGCGCAGGGCCTACGACTATATTAGCAGGAAGAGCGACTAGTCCATCCGGCGGACGAGGCCGATGACCTTTCCAAGGATCTGAGCGCTGGGGACGATGATC
This sequence comes from Symbiobacteriaceae bacterium, assembly GCA_027356675.1. The sequence continues at coordinate 6,584 of DAHVXO010000249.1, forward strand.
GGATCCATGAAGCGGTTCTCGGGTTGCAGGCGGATGTGACCATGCTCCTTGTAGAAACGCTTGACGGTGGCCTCATCTTCGATCAGAGCGACCACGATCTCGCCGTTGCTGGAATACTGCTGACGGCGCACCAGGACGTAGTCGCCATCGAGAATGCCGGCTTCGATCATGGAATCACCCTGCACCGTGAGGAAAAAGAGGTCCTCCTGGTCTGCCCGGACAAAGTCCGCCGGGAGTGGGAAATGGTCCTCCACATTCTGCTCGGCGAAGATCGGCAGTCCCGCAGTGACCCGCCCCATGACCGGAACATTGATCGTGCGCTTCGTGGGGGCGGCACCGGCCTCTCCAAGGACCTCAATCGCCCTGGGTTTGGTGGGATCCCGGCGGATGAAGCCCTTCTCCTCGAGCCGGGCCATGTGCCCGTGGACCGTGGAACTGGAACTGAGCCCGATCGCCTCGCCGATCTCACGAACCGACGGTGGGTAGCCCTTGGCACGAATCTCGTCCTTAATGAACTGCAGCACCTGGCGCTGGCGTTCGGTGAGCTCCTCTGGCATGCAGCGGCACCTCCTATGAACGAGACGTGGAATGGCTGAAGCAAGCATGCTGCCGGACTGGATTCGTGCGGCGCGGTACTTGCCGGGTGTAGCTCGTTCTGCGAAATTCTGGTTCGATTATAGCACATCAACCAGGGCCTGCAAACATCTGTTCGAACCCTTTTTTCCAAGACGCTTGACTCGAACAGACATTCGTGGTACTCTGAACACGAACAGATGTTTGTGTGCCGGAATTACCGAGACCCACGTGAGGCGGAGGGACTGTAAATGTACGCAGCAGTAGTGCAGGTTCCTGTGCGGACCCCTGTTCACCATCGGTCGGTGATGCGTGCCCGTCGCCTGCGGACGCTACGCACCCTCGCTGTTCTAGTCGTCCTTGCGGCCGTGCTGGTGTTCGCCCCGCGGGCAGTTCAGACCATGGCGCATTCAGATATCGAGCCCAGGCAGGCGTATACGGTCGCCCGTGGTGACACGTTGTGGGATATCGCGGCTGCCCACAGCAATGGCCGAGACGTGCGCCTGGTTGTGTCGGATATCAAACGGGAAAACCGGCTCAAGAGTGCCGACATCGAACCTGGGCAGCAGTTAGTGGTCCCGCGGTAGCAAGTCAGGCGGGGATGGGGGACCAATGAGGGGGGAGTTCCATGGCTACGCTTGTGCAGACCTTCCAAGCTGTCTTGCCGTTGGATCTTTACGACCAGTTGCAGCGGTTGCGCAGCCGGTATGCCTCAGCGCTGGTGGCAGCCGGCAAGGGTGACTACCGGTTCAGCGAGGATCTGCGGTCTCTGAGTCGGTCGCTCGGCCATATCCTGGCTGAGGAGGCACGCAAGAGCCCGGACGAGCGCGGCGGCCTGCGAATGCTGGATATCTCCCTGTCAGTGGACTCGCTCTTTCCGGAAATCCGTCAGTGGACGCAGCATGATCTGCTGCAACGGCAGCGCGAACGCTTGAACAGCGAACTGGTGCTGCGGTCACCGGTGCCCGGACACAGTCCCGCCGAACGAGCGTCGTAACCGGGTACCAGTCAATCCGATTCCTGGGGAGCAAGGCCCGCGGCAGGGTGCCAGGGCCTTCTTTCGGTTCTGCGACCTAGGGCGCGTAGCGGGTTGACCGCGGCTTCCTCTACTCTGGTATAATGAAACGGGTCACAAAGGGACTACACGCGGGACTAGGCTCGAAGAGAACCCCGGAAATCCTTACGGATCTTCGAGTGAGACAGAGGTGATTTGTCGTTGACTTGCCCCGAATGCGGAACACTTCTGCCTACCGGCGCCCGTTTCTGTCAGCAGTGCGGTTGGGACTCAAAGCTAGCGGCGGCCGGCAAGGCATCAGGATCGGCCGGATCCAGACCCGCCTGGAAGCGTTGGATCACGGCAAGCGCCCTCAGCATTTTGAGTGTGCTGGTGCTCTGGGTGCTGGTGATGCCGAGAGGCCAGGCCGACGCTGCACTGATACCGGGTCAGCCGGCCCCGGACTTTCAACTGACGAGTCTGGACGGGGAGCAGGTCCACCTGGCTGAACTGAAAGGCAAACCCGTTATCGTCAATTTCTGGGCCACTTGGTGCACCCCGTGCCGCAAGGAGATGCCGGATTTCCAGCAAGTCTGGGACCGGTACAAGGATCAGGGGCTGCAGCTCTATGGCATCAATATCGGGGAATCCAAGGTCGGTGTTGCTGACTTCCGTGACAAGGTGGGCGTGAATTTCCCGCTGCTCATCGACACCAAAGAGACCGTCCAGTCGGATTATCGGATCCTGCCGCTGCCGGCCACGTTCTTCATCGACCGGAATGGCATTGTCCAGGCAGTCTATCAATACCAGATGACCCGTGCCCAGATGGAGGCCGAGACGCTAAGACTGCTGTCGCAATAACTACAGGAGATGGAAGACCGTGCAGACGCCCAATCTGTTCCTTGCCTTCGGGGCCGGCATACTCTCCTTCCTGACCCCATGCTGCCTGCCTATTTATCCCTCCTTCCTCAGTTATGTGACAGGTGTCTCGGTGGACGAGATCTCTGCGGGCACACGTGCCACCCGCCGCCGGGTCCTTCAACATAGTCTCGCCTTCTTCGTAGGCTTCTCGGCGATCTATGTAGCGTTGGGGCTTGCCGCCAGTGCCCTGGGCCGCTTTTTCTATGCGGGCCGCTGCTGGGTGCGGGTGGGCTCATGGTGCTTCGGCCTTCAAACCCTGGGGGGCATTTGGGTAATCATCATGGGTCTGATGCTCATCGGTATCATCCGACTGCCCTTTCTCATGCGCGATAATCGGTTCCAGTTTGCCAACCGGCCGCAGGGGTACCTGGGTTCGGCCCTGGTCGGGCTGGCGTTCGCTGCCGGGTGGACCCCATGCATCGGGCCGATCCTTGGCGCTGTACTGGCCCTGGCCGCCGGTAACCCGGGGTGGGGCGGTGTGCTGCTACTGGCCTATTCGGTTGGCTTTGCGCTGCCGTTCATCCTGATGGCCTATGGGCTCGGGTCTGTGCGGACGCTGTCCAAGTACAGCCGGGTCATTGAACGGGTGGGCGGCGGACTCATGATCATCATGGGTGTCCTGCTCGCCACCGGCTACATGGAGCGGATGAGTGCCTGGCTCATCCGAGTCACTGGTTTCCAGGGTTTTTAAATGAACGCAGGAGCCGTTCGTCCGAACCGCCCCTGCGTTTGCGTACCCAGCAAAAGGGGGAAGGCGTTTGGCGCTTTCGAAATGTCCCGGATGCGGCGTTGCCGTATCCGAGGGCGCCAATTTCTGCACCAACTGCGGCAGGGCGCTGGGGGATGTCGAGCGTCCCCCTGAAGAGCGATCCGGCCCTGGGCCGTGGATCGAATTCCTTGATCAGGCCTGGGACTTCTTCGCTTCCACCAAGGTGGCTGCAGTCCTGATCGTCTTGGTCGCGATTGCTTCTGCCGCTGGTACGTTGATTGAGCAGGAGAGCCTGTACCAGGACTGGCGCCCTCCCGCGATGTATTACCCTGTCCGTTATGGGGACTTCCTGGGAAACCTGTATATGAAGACGGGACTTACGCACACATATAGTTCCGTCTGGTACGCCACCTTGGTGCTGCTCATCGTCATCAGTCTGGTCATCGGCTCGCTGCAAAGGCTGATTCCCTTGCATCGGGTCCTTACACGGCCACAGGTTTGGAAAGTGGCGCCATTCATCCAGCGCCAGCAGGTAGCGGGCGAGATGGAGGGAGACCTTGAAACCATCGAGGTGCGCCTGCGCAAGCTCGGCTACAAAATGGTGCGGGACCGCGAGTGTCTTTACGGAGACAAGGGGCGTCTAAGCAGGTATGGGCCATATATCATCCACATTGGGCTGATTCTCGTTGCCCTGGCCGCATTCGCCAAGGGAATCCCCGGTTGGGACCTGTCAAAGGATGTCTGGGTGCCGGATGGACAGACCGTCAAAGTGCCCGACACTGACTTTGCGATCACCAACTACAAGTTCACCATGGACCTGTACCCCAACGGTGCGCCATCCCGCTTCGCAACCGACGCCGGCATTGTGGACGGTGGGCGTGAGGTACAGCGCCAGACTATCGAGGTGAACAGCCCGCTTTCCTACAAGGGCTGGGAGATCTACCAGGCGTCGTTTCGCCAGGAGCCGGGTGTTGCCCATGTGAAGGTGATCGGGGCCTTGGCCAATCAGTCCATCGGCACCATCGACATCGATCTGCGGCAGCCGGAATCCGAGTACGTGCTGTCCGATCAGATCAAATTGGTTGTGCGCTCGTATTATCACGACTTCGTCACCGATCCGGTGACGCAGCAGGGGACCAACGCAAGTTTCGACGTAAAGAACCCGGTTCTGTTGGGTGAGTTTGCTGACCGGCAGACGGGTGCCGTGCTGGGACGCGCCGCTCTCGTGTTTCTCTCCAAGTCAGCCCCCGTCTACGAGGGGCCGCTCTATCTGGCAGTCGAGAGCATCGACACCCGGTGGTTCACGGCCCTGAAACTGCACAAGGACCGGACCACGCCGTTCATGTACGGGGGACTGGCCATCGTCATGTTGGGCATGCTGATCACGTTCTTCCTGTACCATTGGCAAATCTGGGTCCGGGCGGCGAACGGGAAACTTCTGCTCGGTGCCCGTGCATATAAGAACAAGTTTGGTCTAAAGCAGGAGTTCAAGCGCCTGCTCGGAAAGCTTGAGGGGGAGGGGACCGCTTCTTGACGCCGCCATATCCCGGTCTGGTTACTGCAGCTGCATGGTTGCTCTTTGGCGCTTTTGTCGGCTACCTGGCAGCAACGATCCTGTACATTTCCGGATTCATCGGAACGCGCATCACCCAGGGGACCAAGTTCAGCCGGAACGCAGCGTGGGCCGAACGGGCGCACCTGGCCGGCGTAATTTTTCATGCCGTGGCCATCCTCGCCCGGTGGCAGGGTGCCGGCCACTGGCCGACGTCGAACATGTACGAGTTCATCGGCTTCATGGCATTCACCAGCATGGTCGCGTTTCAGGTGATCAACCGGATGTACCGGTTGCCCCTATTGGGTGGGCTACTATCACCGATTGGCGTCTTCCTGATCGCCTACGCCTATGTGTTCCCGCCCAAGGTCTCGCCGCTGGTACCAGCCCTGAAGAGCTATTGGTTGCCCCTGCACGTGAGCATGGCAGCCCTGGGCGAGGGATTCTTTGCCGTGGCCTTTGGTGCGGCCTTGTTGTACCTCCTGCGGGTTCGGGGGATGGAACTGGCGGCCGCGAAGGTCAGCGGGACTGAGGTTACTGAAAAGGACTCGGTATGGGCTCGCCGCTCCTTGGAAGTCCTATTCTACATCATCCTGGTCATGGTCGGGTTCACGCTCCTGGTGCTCGCCCTGCGCTATGCCGGCTTCCGGTGGGTCTTTGAGAATATCACCTATCACCTGCCTCCCATCATCGGTCCTGCTGGCGGCGGCGTTGGCACAAAGGGGAGCTTGGTTGGCGTCCTTCCGTTGCCGCTTTGGGAGGCGCCCCTGGGCTGGCGGGGCAAGAACCTGAACACCCTGATGTACTCCCTGCTGGTTGGCGGTCTCCTGTACTGGCTAGTACGGCGCTTCCTGGCGAAGGAGCCCATCGGCGACGCTCTGGCCCGGCGGGTCACCGGTGATCCGGAGTTGATGGACGAGATCAGCTACCGTGCCGTGGCCATCGGGTACCCAATCTTCACCCTGGGTGGCCTGATCTTCGCCATGCTGTGGGCGAAGGAGGCGTGGGGACGGTACTGGTTCTTCGATCCCAAGGAGACCTGGGCACTAATCGCCTGGCTGGTCTATTCGGCCTATCTGCACTTCCGGATCACCCGGGGCTGGGAAGGCCGGCGGTCCGCCTGGATTGCGGTCATCGGGTTCGGCGTCGTGCTCTTCACGCTGATCGGCGTCAACCTGCTGATTGTCGGATTACACAGTTACGTAGGCGGGGACGTATAAGAACAAGGAGATGACGTACAGTCCTCTCCTTGTTTCTCGTGTTTGGCCCGCGATAGGCATGCGTGTCGGGCGGGAGGTCTGCCGCCCACCTGTATCGGGTCGTCTTGTTCTTTCTCGTCGCGATCGCATACCTCCTTCGAACTGTGCGCAGACTAGAGACCGGGCGGCGGCTCAACCAGGAACGTAATCCCTCGTGTCAGGGGGCAGTCCGATGGTTCCTGCGAATCAATGCAAAGGAGACGAGATTGCGTGACCGTCAAAACCGACCTGGAGCACGCTATCGCGAGGGCCGAGGCGTCCAAGGGGACGTACTTGCTCTTTGGCGCCGAATCCGAAGATCAGAAGGCGCAGACGGTCTTCCGGGATATGGCCGAAGATATGGACCGCCACATCCTGATTTTACAGTCACGACTGAAGTATTTGGGCCAGTACAATAAACTAAATGCGGACAGAGCGGACCAGGGGAATCAACCCGGCCAGGATCAATCAAAGTAGAAGCAGTCGCCAAGAGTCAAAAAGGCCAAGTGAGTACGGAGGTCCGGATCGCAGCTACAGGCTGCACCGGACCTCCGTTCCAATCAGGCGCTACCGTTGCGAATTTAGTTTGACCGCGGACAAATGCTTCTGAATCTGGAGGAGATCCTGCTGAAACTGTTCCAGATTTCCTGTGGACAGGGCAGGGCGCAAACGTGGCAGCAGAGCCTCCGCAGCGCCCAGGGCTGCGGTCACCTCGGTGGGTGCTGTTGCCGTCCCCCCAGCGAGCTCCCGCATCCGGACGATGCCCTGCTCGACCTGGGTGATGGCACCCATACCGCTCAGGTAGAGCCCGACTTCGGTGGCGACCTTCTTCATCGCGATCGCAAGGTCGTCCAGCAGGTGGCCGGCTTCAATCGGGTTGCCCTCCGCCAATACGGTGCGCACTCGCTCCAGGTGCCTGCCCATGGCATCCATGTTATCATCCAGCGGGATGCGCGTGCCCACCATAGCTTCAGCCTCCGCCAGCTGGCGTTGCAGGTCCGCCAATGACCGGGCTGTGTCCTCAATCTCCCGGGGAACCTGGTCCCAGCGTGACTCCCATTTGGTCAGGTGCTGATCCAGCTCAGCGAATTTCGGCTCCAGGCCCTTCACCGCCGCTTCTGCACCGGCGAAGTCGCCTATGCGGCCATTCTCCAGACCGTTGGCCAGGTTGTCGATCAGAACGCCAACCCGGGTGTACTCCATCGTGGCCGTGACGAATGTCTTCTCGACGAACTCAAAGGAGCGCTGCGTGCTGCCAGCCGACTTGCGCAGCAGGTCAGTCCGGGCCGACAGCTTGATGATCCGATTGCCGTGCTCTCCATAGGTCTGCCGAAGTGCGATGAGCCGAGCGTACGCCTGGTCACGCTCTGCACCCCTCCATAGCCACTTGAACCAACCACCCATGACGGACACCTCCGTTGCATACGCTAACCATTTCCTGTGCCATGTGCGAATTCCTTCCGAAGGATAAGGCCCGCCTTAAAGAGAAGTCCAGGAGAGGAAAGGTTCGCGCTGGAGGTGGTTATGGTGCAGGAGCCAGTGGTCGCAACGTTTTCGATCGTTGGCCGGGATGGCCAGACCGGAGAGCTGGGCATCGCGGTTCAATCCAAGTTTTTGTCGGTAGGCTCGGTGGTGCCATGGGCTGCCGCTGATGCCGGGGCAATCGCCACCCAGTCCTGGGCCAACACGGGCTTTGGTCCGCAGGGCCTTGATCTGCTCCGCCAGGGTCATTCTGCCCAGGCGGTCGTGGACAAGCTGATCGCGGACGATGCCGGTCGCAACACCCGGCAAATCGGCATTGTTGATTTGCATGGCGGCTCCGCAACGTATACCGGGCGTGACTGCTTGCATTGGGCCGGCGGGACCACCGGACCAAATTTCGCGGCCCAAGGCAACATCCTGGTCGGTGAAGAAACCGTCCTGGCGATGGCCGAGACCTTTCAAAACACGGCCGGTGACCTCGCGCACCGTCTGGTGGAAGCCCTGGATGCCGGACAAACCGCCGGCGGGGATAGCCGGGGCCGCCAGTCATCCGCGCTCTATGTGGTGAAGGCGAAGGGAGGCTACGGCGGCCTCTCCGATCGTTACATCGACCTGCGCGTTGACGACCACAACGAACCCATTCAAGAGTTGAAGCGCCTCCTGGCGCTCTGGCGTCTGTACTTTGAGAAGCCGGTCGAACACCACCTCCTGGAGCTCACGGGGCCGCTCTTGGCTGAGGTAAGCGGCTACCTCGCACAGTCTGGCTATTTGGGTCCGGGGGTGGAGTTCCCAGCGGCCTGGCGGCGCTTCGTGGGCACAGAGAACTTCGAGGAGCGGGATGTCCGCACCGGTTTTATTGACCCCGCGATCTTGGACTGGCTCCGCGCACGGACGCGGCTCTGAACACAACAGACATGCCCGACGGCACCCCTGCCTCCGCAAAAATTGGCCTCGCAGAGAGGAAATGATCATGCGCAAGGGCGCCGCACGACCCGCCTATGTTGCCGGGGAAGCGGGACCGCGGATCGCAGCGGATTTGCTCGACTGGTTTGCCATCTACCAACGCGACCTGCCGTGGCGGCGGTCGCGCGACCCATACCGCATCTGGGTCGCTGAGGTCATGCTCCAGCAAACGCGCGTCGACACTGTGATCCCCTATTACAGGCGCTGGCTGGACCTGTTCCCGACCCTTGAGAGCCTGGCATTGGCACCAGAGGAGCAGGTGCTGAAGGCCTGGGAGGGGCTCGGGTACTATTGCCGTGCCCGGAACCTGCACAGTGCCGTTCGGGAAGTGGTCTCGCAGTACGGCGGGGAGGTCCCTGACGATCCGCAAACCATCGCGACGCTGCGGGGCGTTGGATCCTATACCGCTGGCGCCATCCTCTCCATCGCCTTCAACCGCCCTGTGCCCGCCGTTGATGGGAACGTGTTGCGGGTTCTGTCACGGCTCTTTCTGATCGCAGACGATATTGGTCGCCCGCATACGCGCTCGGCGATGGCGGTCCTCGCCGAGTCCCTGATCCCACCCGGGCAGGCTGGCGCCTTCAACCAGGCGCTCATGGAACTGGGGGCCCTGATCTGCAGTCCCACCGCACCCAAGTGCCTGGTCTGCCCGGTGGCAGCCCACTGTATGGCCAGGGCGAAGGGGGAGCAGGAGCGGCTGCCAGTGAAAGGCAAGGTGAAGGCCGCCCGCAACGTGGATATCGTGTCTGCCGTGATCGAGCGGGAAGGACGGTACCTGATCACCCGCAGACCCCCCCGAGGTCTACTAGGGGGTCTCTGGGAGTTCCCCGGCGGCCAAAGGCCAGCCAACCTCTCCTGGGAGCAGGCCTTGCACGCAGTGCTGGCACTCAGGCATCCCGGGTTGACCCTGGCTCTGGAGGCGCACCTCTGCTCGGTCAAACATGCCTTCACGCACCTGACCTGGGATCTGCGGGCTTACACAGCGACAGCGGCACCGGATGCGGTTCTTCCACAAGATGGTGGCGAAACACGG